>JBOFRK010000239.1:0-11528 GCA_051650945.1 Alphaproteobacteria bacterium | reverse complement strand
ATTTGGTTTGTGGCGGTTGATTTTATTGGAGGCTATGTTACTGAGGTGAACATGACCTCCCCCACAGGCATCTCTGCATTTAACGCACTTTCCGGAAGGCAGTTGGAGAAAGAGGCTTGGGATGCTTTAGAGGGGCATCTTCTGTAAATTTCCAGCCAAGCGTGCTTTCAATTTTTGAAGGTAAGCAAATCGGTGATAGGCATACGAGGCTTTTTCCAGGTCTAGCGTTGTGTTGAAAACAGTGTCCAAATCTGTGTACGCTTTTTGGGTGAGGGTTTCAAGATGAATCATAAATTCAGAGGCCTGCTGCTGGGTCTGCTGTTCTGCCTGTTCTTGAAGCTCCATCATCTCTTCAAGAAGTTCTGTGCCACAGGCCTCAACAGGCGGCAAAGGCCAAACATTTTTTGCTTGAAACAGACCCTCCGCGCGGGTTAGCGGGTCTTTTAACCTGTGATAAGCCTGGGTTGCCTGGGAAGACAAGCGCGTGGCTGCTTGTTGGGCGAGGGGAGAGATGCTCAGCTTGTCTGGGTGAATTTGCTTTTGGGCTTCCAGGTAGGCTTGTTCTAACTCAGATAAATCTAGTTCAAAGCAAGGCTCAATGCCCAGGGTGGAAAACGCATTGAGGGGAGGTTGGTCTGCTTCAGACATGGAAAGACTCACCGCAACCGCATTTTCCTTTTTCATTAGGGTTGCGAAACAGAAAGCCAGATTTTAGAGCATCTTCTTGATAATCCATTTCAGAGCCAATTAAAAATAAAAGTGCGCCTGGGTCAATATAGAGGTGGACGTTATCAGCGACAACCACCCTCTCATCTCCCTCACGTGCTTCATCTACATATTCAAGGGCATAAGCAAGCCCAGAGCAACCCTTCGTTTTCACCGAAAGGCGAACCCCTAAGGCAGGTTTTTGCCGCGCCGCAAGGAGGGCCTGAATGCGAGATAGTGCCTCAGGGGTGACGGTTAGAATTTCTTTGCTAGCCATGGTGTTGGATTCCCCAAAAGCTAAAAAGGAAACTTAAGGCCACCGGGAAGCTTCAGGTCTCCGGTAACCTTGGCCATCTCTGAGGATGTAAGGGATTCGGTCTTTGTGCGAGCATCGTTAAATGCTGCGACCAAAAGATCCTCTAGAATTTCTTTTTCTGAAGCGATCAGCAACGAGGCATCTATGGAAACGCCTTTAGCCTCTCCCTTTCCTGTCAGTTTCACAGAAACTAGGCCGCCCCCTGAGGCGCCTTCTACTTCAAGATGATCCAACTTTTTTTGAACTTCTGCCATCTGGGCTTGAAGCACCTGTGCTTGTTGCATAACATTCTTAAAAGGGTTCATTTTTAAAGGCTCCTTCTCTCTGATTTACGACTCACACGACCTCTCGCCAGTATGTCACGGGGGCGGCGCAATGACAAATAGATTTTTCATGAACTGTGGCGATCTAAAGCAAAAAAGGAAGCCTGGCAAAGGCTTCCTTTTTTTTCTTATGTTTCTTGATCATCCAATCGCCACGGACGAAACATTATTTCTTTTCAGAAAGATCCTCATAGTCCGCGTCTACCACAGGACCTTCTGAATTTTTTTCGTCTTGGGCAGATCCAGCTTCTCCTCCCTCTGCACCAGGTTGCTGAGCCTCTGCTGCACTTTCTTTGTACATAGCCTCCGCGAGGGGGTAAGACGCTTGCAGCAAGGCATCAGAGGCAGATTTGATCCCCTCGACATCTTCGCCCTGAAGGGCTGTGCGCAATTCTTCAAGCTTTGCTTCAATGGTACTCTTCACTTCTGCAGAGACTTTATCGCCATGATCTGCCAAATTACGCTCTGTTGCGTGGAGGGCTCCTTCTGCTTCGTTCCGCGCTTCCACCAATTGGCGACGTTTTTTGTCTTCCTCGGCGTGGGCCTCTGCATCTCGAACCATCTGCTCAATGTCTGCATCACTCAGGCCGCCTGAGGCTTGGATACGAATCTGTTGCTCCTTGCCTGTTGCTTTGTCCTTTGCAGAAACGCTGACGATACCGTTCGCGTCAATATCAAAGGTCACCTCAATTTGAGGCGTGCCTCTTGGAGCCGAAGGAATTCCCACCAGGTCAAACTGCCCCAACGCTTTGTTGTCTGCAGCCATCTCTCGTTCTCCCTGAAACACACGAATGGTGACCGCTGTTTGTCCATCTTGAGCGGTTGAGAAAACCTGAGATTTTTTGGTTGGGATGGTGGTGTTGCGGTCAATGAGGCGGGTGAAGATACCCCCTAGGGTTTCAATGCCTAAAGACAGAGGGGTGACGTCCAAAAGCAGCACATCCTTCACATCACCCTTCAAAACACCCCCTTGGATAGCAGCGCCAATGGCAACCACTTCGTCCGGGTTAACGCTTCGGTTGGGTTCACGGCCAAAAAGGTTTTTGACGGTTTCCATGATTTTGGGCATGCGGGTCATCCCCCCCACCAAAATCACTTCTCGTATCTCAGACGCCTGAACTCCTGCATCTTTCAAAGCTTTTTTGCAAGGTTCAATGGTTCGCTCCACCAAATCTGCCACGAGGGTTTCCAAACGCGCCCGGGTCAGCTTAATATTCAGGTGCTTAGGCCCCGAAGCGTCCGCCGTAATGAAGGGAAGGTTAATATCCGTTTGCATGGCTGAAGAAAGTTCAATTTTCGCTTTTTCAGCAGCTTCTTTTAAGCGCTGTAACGCTAGCTTGTCTTTGCGCAGGTCGATCCCTTGCTCTTTTTGGAATTCGTCTGCGAGATAGTCAATGATGCGCTTATCAAAGTCTTCTCCGCCCAAGAAAGTGTCGCCGCTGGTGGCCTTCACCTCAAACACACCATCCCCAATTTCAAGGATGGAAACGTCAAAGGTTCCGCCGCCTAAGTCATAGACAGCAATAAGCCCTGCTTCTTTTTTCTCCAAACCATAGGCAAGGGCTGCTGCCGTTGGCTCATTGATGATGCGTAAAACTTCAAGCCCTGCAACGCGTCCGGCATCTTTGGTGGCTTGACGTTGGGAGTCATTAAAATAAGCAGGAACCGTGATAACAGCTTGGGTAACCGAAGTCCCCAAATAATTTTCCGCCGTTTCTTTCATTTTTTGAAGAATAAACGCGCTGACCTCGCTGGGGCTATAGCGCTTACCGTGGGCTTCCACCCAAGCATCCCCATTATCTCCCTCGACAATCTTATAAGGCACCAGGCCTTTATCCTTTTCAACCAAAGGGTCTTTGTACCGAAGGCCAATCAATCGCTTAATTGCAAAAAGGGTGTTTTCAGGGTTGGTCACCGCTTGTCGTTTAGAGCTTTGCCCCACAAGGCGCTCTCCTGAATCTGTAAAGGCAACCATAGAAGGCGTGGTACGCAGACCTTCACTGTTTTCTAAAACTTTTGGGGTTTGGCCATCCATGATAGCGACGCAAGAATTGGTGGTCCCAAGATCAATACCGATAACTTTGCTCATAATAATCCTCTTATTCCTCTAGCAAACCAACGTGTCCCTTTTTGGCGAAACGTCAATTTCTTTTGTTTTCCAACACATTATCAGGCCAGGCGCTAAACCCAGGTTTTTCTGCAGTCTTCATGCACAAGGCCTGTTACCCCCATCATCGCAAAAATCTCTAAAAACTCAAGTCTTTTTGCAACAAAAATCGAGACCTTTAGGGAAGGGGAGAAACTTCAACAGAAAACCCTTGTTGAGCCCAGGCTTCCATCCCCCCTTTCAGGCTTTTGGCATGGGAAACTCCTTTTTCAAGGGCGAGCAGGGCTGCTTTAGTTGAGCGATAGCCATGGGCGCACACAAAAAGATAGGCTTTGGAGGAGTCTGCTTGGTCTAAAAAGTGAAGCAAAGGCATCCCCAGAGGAACATGCAACGCTTCGGCGACATGGCCTGCAGGGCCGTGAAACTCGGCCTCTGTCCGCACATCCACCCAAACCCAGTCTTCACGTGAGGCATGGGCCAGGGCGGGAAGAAGGTCTGTGGATAAGGTCTCTTGGGACATGGTTTTTTGTTCTAAATGGTTGTTGGCTGGGGGACCTGGATTCGAACCAGAGTTGCCCGGTCCAGAGCCGGGAGTTCTACCGCTAAACTATCCCCCACCACCTAATCCCTAAAAAGAACCAGAAAGCAGCCGCCTCGTCAAGGGATTCGTCATCAAAAAAGAGGGATTTCTTGAACCGAGAGGCGCTTAGGGAAGCCCCCCAAGGTTTTGCAACCCAGGAGCTTTTCAAAACATTTATTTTTTTTCAAAGATTACGGCGACTTGCCTTATTGTTTCATCCCATTTTTCGGCTCTTCGGCCCTCGTATGTGATGAAAAAGGTGTCGATTAGCGAAATTGCAGGAATCGCTGCCACAAGCTTTGTGTAAATCGTCGGAGAAAAGGCATTTTGCGTGACCCGTTGATGGAGTTTTGTCATCTCTACCAAACCCAACTTTGGATAATGACGCAAGCCTGCATCTCTGGGTGGTTGGGTGTCGAATTTTTCAAAAGGTGCGTTGTCAGCAGGACGTGTGGCATTAGAATCGGTAGATGAACCAATCTCAAAACCGTGTTTAGTAGATACTGAAAATTCAGCGTAGTACTTAACAAAGCCGGGGTAGAGATCCCCTGCCCTTTTTTGCTCAAAATAAAGCTTATACAAGGGGTCGCCTTTTTTAAAAATAAAACTGTGGGCAAATAAAAAAGCTGTTCCCCCTGGGGCAAGTAGATCTGTTAAAAGCCTCATATAGCGTTGATGGTCTACAGGGTTTAAAAAATGATCGAGATTTTGAACATAAATCGCGTCCATTTTTCCTAAAAGGTGAGGGTGCGTTTGAGGGATATCAAAGCAATTGCCGGGAAGCTTGAGCAACATCTCTTTTAAACCGGGGGTTTCCCGAAGCCGCTGATTTATGAGTGTGTCATACATCTGCTCCATGGCTGAAAAATTGAGATCATTCACATAGTGCGTTCCCCCTTTCTCTCCAAAGGCAAGGATTGCTTTCCAGGAAGTAAAACCAAAGGCTGCAGCAAGCTCTAGGGTAACGGGCTTTTTTGCGTCTGAAATATTCCTGATGTGGCGAAGAAACTCCAGTTCAAACGGCACGGTTGGAAATGTTTTTCCAAAATATTGCCTATTGCTAGGCGTTTTGGGTATGGGTAACCCAGCAAAATTTAATGTATAAGGATTCCCCATCACCGTCATGGCCACATTTTTTTGTATTGTCCTGAGGTGTTGGGTGTGCTGAGGGGCAACCCACGTTTTAAGGGTTTCCATTTTTGAAACCTCTGACGTCTCAGGGTCAAATAATGAGCTGTCTGTGTAAGCAGGGCTCCGCATCCCATACCCAGACGTTGCTGAGACAGCAGATAAAAAACAAATAGCCGTTAAGCGAAGAGATAATTTTTTTGATATATAGGCTCTAATTCTTTAAAAAATTTAGTTTTGAACAGGTAGAGCCTATCACGCGTTAAGTTTTGACGCAAACTTTTTTGTCTAATGAAAAATAAAGCGACCTTTGATGCTTTTTAAGTTCTCTGAAGCCTCTAAAAATCTTAGAAAAAAAAGAGCTCATACAAATATTTTAACAATAATATCAAACAAATAAATCATTCATTTTTTATATTTTATTTATTCATTTATATCTTATTTGGGTTTTTTTATTAATTTATGAATAAGGGGAAAATAAATGAAAAAGAAAATAATATCTTCTGTGGTGATTGCGGTTTATTGCTTTAACAGTATGCCTGTTTTGGCTGTTTTGGTTCCATTTGGAGGGGGGCTGGAAGCCTTGCCAACCCATGCGCCATTTTCTGGGGCTTTCAGCTCATCTTCTGGAATGCCAGGGTTTTATGGAGAGCAAGCGGAAAGAGATGCTTCTTTGAATTTCGAAGAAAAAAATTTGAAAGAAGGCATAAAACGAAGGGGGGCACTTCAGAAACAGACAATATTTTTGGAACAGCGTCACTCCGAAAATGCTGATCCATATATACATCCCACACAGATAGAAAGGGAGCCTTTCAAAAGCATTATATGCACTACTGATGGAAGAAGTATTACAGTCATGCACGCGCAGCTTCTTTCTAGCAATTCATCCACAATCTCGTTTGTATCCTTAGTTTCTGAACCGTCTTTTCATGATCAAGGTGCTTTAGGTATTTCAATAAGAGGAAAGTTTACGGGGAAAGATTTATCTTCAGAAGATTTTGTTTCCTTTTCAAATAATTCTGAAAAAGAATTCCTTTATGTGATGGCTGCAGATCAAAGTAACCCTGACTGTACTATTTACAGAAAAAAGGATGGTAGGGCTTATTTTGATTTTCGCGACGGGCATAAAAAAATTGATAATATTTTAAATGATTTAGATCAGGATATAGAATTTCGTCTCTCTCATGCATTGGATAAAAGCACGACAGTTTCTTCTCAAGATCTTTCAACGTTGGATAAAAGCACAGCAGTTTTTCCTCCAGACCTGCCCGGAGATAGGAGGTACGCCTATGCTTGTTTGGTGCCCAAAAAGCCAAGTGATGGCGAAAGTGGTCTCATTGAAGCTGAAATCGGTCGCGCTAATCTTACCGTGCATCAATTTCAGGAACAAACAGATAGCCTTTCAGAAAATCTCATCGTTTCCTCGTACCTACCAAATGTAGGCAAGGCAGTCTATGCTTTATTAACTCCACAGCAGGGTTGTTTTCCGCTTTCAGCCAACAAGGGGCAAAAAAAGAAGGGATCCGATGGTGTAATGCTAGTAAGGAGTAACTTTTTGAGACAACTCTTTGAGGGTAGGGCTAAGCTCTCTAAAGGGATGTATAGCTGTTTTGGTGCAGCGTCTCAGCCTACCACGCCCCAATCTACTTCCACTACCACGCCCCAATCTACTTCCACCACCACGACCCCCTTACCAACTGTTGGCTTAGGCTACAATGATTTTGGAGATTATGGTCACAATACTCCTCCAAGCGTCGTATCTCTAAACCCAGATTCACCAGAAGCTCCGTTCTGGAGGCGGCATTTACCTAGCCTTATTGGAGGAGGGTGTGCTGCTCTAGTGGGTTTGAGTGCGTCGGTGGCTGGAATTTACTATTTGTGCACAGCAGCTAAGAAAAAAAGGGGAAGAAATGAGGAGTATGACAAGGAGACTTATCCCCTAAGGCAAATCAGTGTGACGTCATCAAACTAAATTTTGTTAGAATTTTTTTGAGTCATTCAGGTGAAAGGAATCCAACGATAGAACGAAGATCGCTGGATTCCTTTTGCCTTAAGAAAAAGCCTATGAGGTTTTCAGCTGACGTTGCATGATATACCCCGCAACCAGCACGCACAGGCTTACAAACACCACAATCAAGGTTGCCAGGGCGTTAATTTGCGGGGTAACCCCAAGCTTAATGCTAGAAAAAATGACCATGGGAAGGGTTGAAGACCCTGGGCCTGAAGTAAAGCTTGCGATGACGAGGTCATCCAGGGAAAGCGCAAAAGAAAGCAACCAGCCCGCAAGAAGGGCTGGGTAAATTAAGGGGAGAGTGATCAAGAAGAAAACCTTGTGGGGTTTTGCGCCTAAGTCTAGTGCTGCTTCTTCTAAAGATTCATCCACCTCTAACAACCTTGCTCGAACAATGACGGTCACATAGGCCAAAGCCAGGGTTGTATGAGCGATGGTGATGGTATCAACGCCTCTCCCCTGGGGCCAGCCAAAAGCTTGTTCAAAAGAAACGAATAGCATCAACAACGCCAATCCAGTGATCACTTCCGGCATCACCAAAGGGGCGGTGGCCATAATGCCCAACAGGGTTTTTCCCCGAAAAGGCTGAAGCCGCACCAAGATCACCGCGCATAAAGTTCCTAAAATCACAGCAAGAGTTGCTGAAACTACGGCAATACGCAGGCTGACCAGGCTTGCATCGAGAAGCAGGGTATTGGAAAAAAGCGCTTGATACCACTGCAAAGAAAAACCCTGCCAAAGGGTTGGAATCTTAGATGCATTGAAGGAAAAAACAATCACGCACAAGATGGGAGCATATAAAAAGGCATACCCAAAAGCCAAAACACCTAAAATGAAGGGAGAGCGCTGAGATGTCATCTCATGTTACCTTTCTTAAGATTCCGTCTCGCGGTTTTGAAGACGCTGGAAGATGGTCATGGGGATCAGGAGCAGCAAAAGCATTAAAATGGCCAACGCTGAAGCAACCGGCCAATCTCGATTATGAAAAAATTCATTCCATAAGACCCTGCCGATCATCAAGGTTTTGGAGCCACCCAGAAGCTCTGGAATTACAAACTCTCCTACAGCAGGCACAAAAACAAGAATAGAGCCGGAAATGGCACCGGGAAGCGATAACGGAACGATAATCTTCCAAAAGGCTGTAAAGGGACGGCACCCCAGGTCAAAAGCAGCTTCTAAAAGGGTTGTGTCTATTTTTTCAAGGGAGGTATAAAGCGGTAAAATCATAAAAGGTAGATAGGAGTAGACAATGCCAATCCAAACGGCAAAGGTGTTATCCATCAACGGGAGGGGCTTTTGAATGATCCCAAGATAAACCAAGAGGTTGTTGATGACCCCCTGGGGGCTCAAGAGGCTGACCCATGCATAGACCCGCACCAGGAAGGACGTCCAAAAAGGAAGTACCACCAACATCAGCAACAAAATCTTAAATCGAGGGGAGGCTCTTGCGATGCCATAGGCCATGGGATAACCCAACATCAAGCAGGCAAGGGTTGCCCAAAACGCAATCCATAGAGAATGAAAATAGGCGTAGAGATAGAGATCATCTGAAATCACAAACAGATAATTTTCAAGGCTGATCTTGATTTGTAGAACATAATCTCCAAGCCACGCCACGAGGGGAGAGTAGGGGGGAAGCCCTGTCACAGGTTCAGAAAAGCTGATTTTTAACACCATCACAAAGGGAATCAAGAAAAACAGCAACAGCCAGCTATAGGGCGCCAGAACCCAAAAGGGGCGTCGCGCGACCTTCTTTAAAAAAGACAGCAAAAAAACAGGAAAAGTCATAAGATGAAACCTTATTTCCTCTTAAACGGTTAGAACTATACCATTTTCTGCCCGCCAGAACAGATAAACCTCATCATCCCATTTCACAGGGCGCTCTGCTAAACGCACCAGGTTTGGCTGGGTTGCTAAGACGATTTTTCCAGAATTTAGCTGCACGTGATAGATGGAAACATCTCCCAAATAACCGATATCTTTCACCGTGCCACGGGTGCAGTTTTTGAGCATCTCTGGTCGCTCCGTCGACATCATCACTTTTTCAGGACGTATAGCAACCGCTACATGGGCTCCTACCGGTGCCAGGGCGGAATGCCCTACATATAAATGGCACCCGGCCTCCTCGGAGCGGATCAACACGTGATCAGCCTCTTCTTCCACCACCAGCCCTTCGAAAATGTTGATAGAGCCAATAAAATTTGCCACGAAGAGAGAGTTTGGGTATTCATAAATTTCTCCTGGGGTTCCCACCTGGCTGATGCGTCCCTGCTCCATAATCCCCATGCGGGTGGAAACCGTCATGGCTTCTTCCTGGTCGTGGGTTACCATAATGAAGGTGATCCCTACTTTTTCTTGAATGTTGACGAGTTCAAACTGGGTTTGCTCTCGAAGGGTTTTGTCAAGGGCCGCGAGGGGCTCATCCAACAGCAGCATCTTGGGGTGTTTAGCCAAAGAGCGCGCCAGGGCCACCCGCTGGCGTTGACCGCCTGAGAGCTGTTGAGGTTTTCGCTCTGCATAATTCCCCATATGCACCAAATCGAGGACTTCTCGGATACGCTCTTGAATTTCTTTTTTAGGCAGGCCCTCTTGTTTAAGGCCAAAAGCTACATTTTGGGCAACAGTCATGTGGGGAAACAGGGCGTAGGATTGAAACATCATGTTTACCGGACGTTCATAGGGCGGGGTTTGGGTAACATCCACACCATCGATAAAAATGCGTCCGCTGGTGGGGCGTTCAAACCCCGCAAGCAACCTGAGAAGCGTTGTCTTTCCGCAGCCAGATCCACCCAACAGAGAAAAAAATTCTTTTTTATAAATCGAAAGGGTCACGTTGTTGACCGCAACCACCCCATCAAAATTTTTTGAAACACCTTCCAGGTGGATATAGGGCTTCGCACGGGGGTTTTGCCAGGGCTCAAGGCGAGATGAGGAAAGTTTGACCATAAATTCCTGAATCCCTTTCTGGAAAATGAGCTAATCTAATAGCCTGTTTTAACTTTTGTCCAAGCGCGGAGTCGCTTTCTTTCATACACACGAGATTTTACAACGTCAACCTTAAGTTTTTCTTGCACTTCTCGTGGCGGATAGATGGCTTCGTCTTCTAAGACATCCTTTTGAATATAGGGAGCAGAAGCAGGCACCGCGTTGGGGGAACGGGTAAGGTTCGTAATCTTGGCGATAATCTCGGGGCGCAAGATAAAATTGATAAAGCGGTGGGCGTTATTTGGATGGGGTGCATCCATGGGGATCGCCATCAAATCAAACCAGATAAAGCTTCCCTCTGATGGAATGACATACCGAACGGTTTGGCTATCTTTGCGCTCTGCTGCGCGCTGTTTAGCCATATTCCCATAGCTTGACCAGGTTTGTGCAACGCAGATTTCTCCAGTCGCAATTTGATTCATAAACTGAGAAGAATCAAATTTGGAGATAAAAGGGCTTACCCCTTGAACAATTTTTACAGCTTCTCCAAGCAAATGAACATCTTCTTTCACAGGATTTTGGCTCAAATAAGTGAGCGCAGAAGAGAATACCTCAATGGGAGAATCCAGAAGCGTCACCCGGCATCCTTTTTGAGCAAGGGTTCGGACAATTTTTGGGTCAAACAGCATACGCAGGCTTTCAACGGGAGCATCCGGAAAAGCAGCTGCCAACGCGTTAACGTTGTAAACAAAGCCTGTTGTTCCCCATAAATAGGGAACGGCAAAACGGTTTCCAGGGTCGGCGGCCGTCAATTTTTTCATGAGATTGGTGTCTAAAAGTTTTGAATTGGGAATTTTAGAAAAATCTAGGGGGAGGTAAACCCCCGCTGGAATCTGACGCGCTAAATCTGGCCATGCTGACGGAAACACCACATCGTACCCAGAACGCGCCGCCAACAATTTGGCTTCCAAAACCTCTGGGCTGTCAAAGACATCGTAATAAACCCGTATGCCCGTTTCAGCTTGAAATTGCTGAAGCACAACTTCTGGAAGATAATTCGCCCAGTTATAAATGTATAAGATGGGCGCTTCTTTTTTCGAACCAGATACCTGAGAAGCCACAGAAGCGCCCGCAAACACAAACAAGCCGCTAGAGGCTAAAAAAACCAAAATCCATAAAAAAAACCTGGTACGGAACACGGATAAAGAGCTACTTCTTTATGAATCACAACGATATCCTTTTTTAACCCAGTTGAGAAAAAATAACAATGGAGTCTCGATTTTTTTAGGGTTGCTTAGGGCGTGTCCTCAATTGCGTTGACAATGTTTGAAAAAGTGTTGAGATTTGGAAAAAATGCGGAGAATTTTTTCAAATGCGTCGTTATGGATTACGGGATGATCAGTGGGATCGAATTAAAGATTTGTTACCTGGAA
>JBOFRK010000238.1:0-2203 GCA_051650945.1 Alphaproteobacteria bacterium | reverse complement strand
AGTGTGGAGGCCATTGTCTCCACCTATGGTGCTGATGCAGCCCGCCTGTTTCTTTTGTCAGACAGCCCCCCAGAGCGTGACTTGGAATGGACTGAAGCAGGGGCAGAAGGGTGCTGGCGCTATCTACAACGCCTGTGGCGCTTTGTCAACCAAGCGGTGGCTCAGCTTGATGCTGAAAAAAATCTCCAAGGGCCTTCCCTACCAACCTTAGGGGAAGAAGCAAAAAAATTGAAGGCTTGGATCCATAAATCCATTGCTTCTATCACCCAAGAGATTGAACGCTTTCACCTTAACAAGTACATTGCGCGCCTTCGAGAGTTGAGCAACGCGCTGGAAGCCTTTAAGCCAGCTTACCCCTCAGATTTCACGGTTCTCCAGGAAGGGATTCAAGCGTTTTTGCAACTCGCAGCCCCTGCGATCCCCCATCTAGCCCAGGAACTTTGGGAAGTGTTGGGACACAGTTCCTACATCCATCAAGCGCCCTGGCCCAAAGCTGACCCAGCTTGGACAAAAGATGAGGCGCTTATCATTCCACTCCAAATTAATGGGAAAACCCGCAGTCAGCTTCGCATCTCCACAGATTGGACAGAAGAAGAGCTTCGGGAGGCGGTTTATGCAGTTCCTGCAGTTCAAGCAATCTTGGCAGACAAGCCCATCAAAAAACTGATTGTGATTCCTAAAAAAATCATTAATATCGTATGTTGATGCGGCGTTTCTTTTCTTTCAGGTTTTCTTTACGTTTTTTCTTACTTCTATGGGTTTCTTGCCTGGGAGGTTGTGGCTTTGAGCCGCTCTTGTCTCCCCCAACTGCATCAGAAAATTACACCTCAAACCTATTGCCCCTCACCCTTGACCGCATTCCTGAACGCTCTGGCCAAAAGCTGCGGCAATTTCTGACAGAGCGCCTCATTCCCCTTCCCGTGGAAGCTCCCCTTTATACCCTGAAGGTTGACTTGACGGACACCCCCCAGCAGCTGGGAATTCAAAAAGATGCCACCACCATCCGGATGCGCCATGCCTTAACGGCTTCCTATCAGCTGGTGCATAAGGCAACGGGTAAGGTTGCTCACCAACAGACCCTCATCACCTATGCGTCCTATAACTTCGTAGAAGAACAGTTTTATTCGAACACCGTTTCCCAAACCGCATCAGAAATGCACGCTCTTCGCACCATGGCAGATTTGATCCGCCTGGACCTGGCTGTCTTCCTGCGGAAGCAAAAAAAAGGACAAACGGCACGGTGAAAGTAGAAGCCTGGGGGCTGGACCTTTTTCATGTTCTGGAAAAAACATCTAACCAGGGGTTGTTATGCTATGGGACGGACAAAGAGCTTAAAAATCATATCTTCCAAGCGGTTGCATCCCAGGGAAATGGCATTTTTGTATCAGAAAAAGAGTTTCTTCAAAATCCCCTAGGGTTTGGCCGCCCGGACCTGTTTTCTGCCTTTTCCCCTGCCAAGCGGCGTCCATGCGTGGTGATTGAGGATGTGCAAGATCGGAACGCGCCTCGTTATGAGCCTCTCTTAACTAGCCAAGATTTGGATGCTCCTTTTTTGCTATTATATGGCGCTTCTTTACGGGCCACCAGCAAGCTGGCGCTGCTGTTTCAAAAACACCCAGGGCTTATCGCAACCCCGTGCTATAGCCTGACGCCAGAGCAACAAGCAACCCTTTTGGCCAAAGCCATTCAAGCAGAACCAAGTCTTTCTATTCCGAAGCCTTGGATCAGTGTTTTCGCAAGATCTCTGCCGATTGCTGGGTTTCGGGATTTCGTGACGAAGCTGGTGCTGGCCTACGGCGGGGACGTGCCTCAACCGAGTTCTCCAGAAGATTGCTTGGCCTTTGTGCAAACGGAAACAGATTTTGGAGACTTCGCTTATATTTTATCGGAAAAAAATCCTGAAAAGTTGGCCCTGCTGTTGGGCTCAACGCCTTTTGAATTTTCTGATTTATTGTTGCGCATTCGCCAAAGTGTGTATCATTTTTTGGCGCTGCTTCAGGTGAAGGGCTTGCTCCGCCAGGGAGATTCCCTTGAGAGCGCTATGGGAAAGCTGACCCCGCCGGTTTTTTTTAAACAACGCCCCATCTTTCAAGAACATCTTAAAAAATGGTCTATGGACCAACTTTATGAAGCGCTTGCGCTGTTGGCCGAAAGTGAACTGACCTTGAAAAAAACAGCTATGCCCTCAGCTTGCCTCCAGATT
>JBOFRK010000237.1:0-2714 GCA_051650945.1 Alphaproteobacteria bacterium | reverse complement strand
AAAAAAAAGCACAATTCCAAGGCTATGAAAGCTGGTCTCCTGAAGGGCTTGGATCCAAGAAGGTTTGATTTGAAAGACGATGCGGCTTGCCATCTGCGCGGTGGGGTATTTAAAAAAGACTCCTTTTGAAGAAACGTTTAGGTTTTATCAGCGTCGTTTGACCTGGTCTTTATCTGTGGTCGAAATTAACCCTAAATTTTCTGCTTCTATGGAGCCATCTGTGCGCCAACAGCGTGAAACAGAGCTTTTGCTGCAAGGAGTTCCTGCGGGATTTTCAAAGGTGTTTTTAGACCCCTCCGCAAAAGATACGTCTAGCGAAGCGTTGAGCGACCTCCTGGCGACATGCCAAAGACAAGCTATCTCTCCTGCATTTTTGATTGGAGGGGCCGAAGGTTTTTCTCCCTCTATTTTGGATAGAACCCCCCATCAACTCTTTGCCCGCATAGCTTTCGGAAAGGCAACCTGGCCTCACCTCTTGGTACGCGTGATGCTGATAGAGCAACTATACCGGGCCCAGCAGATTTTGAAAAACCATCCTTATCATAGGGGAGGCTTGGATTAAAAATCTATGTTCTTGCATTTATGTGGAATTTTTTTTAGACTAGAAGAAAATCAGGTTAGGTTTTTTGAATGCCTCAGTTTCTTCTCATTGACAGTGATGTTTCTGCCCAGGACGCTCCCGTTGTTTATAGTTTATTAATATCTCCTTTGTTCCATGTTTTGGGGTGGGTGGTAACCCCAAGCCTTTATTCGAGGGGTCAATCTTATGTCAATGGGACATTTCTTAAAAGTCTAGCAAAAAATCCTGTTCCGCTGCATCTGGGATGCCCTCGTGGTATGATGGGTCCTTTTCCAGCTTTTTCAAAGCCCATAGCTTATGCACCGATCCAGGAAAACCTCCCAGAAGGTGAATTAGACGGGGTTCCTTTCCTGGTAGACGTTCTCTTAAAAGCGCGCTCTCCTGTTACCCTATTGGTGCTGGGGCCTTTGACGAACCTGGCCTTGGCGCTGGTTGCATCTCCGCGAATCCGTGAAAAAATTTCAGAAGTCTTGGTGGTGGGGGGGAGTGTGATGACCCAGGGGAATATCTCCCCTTCTGCTGAAGAACGTTTTTGGGCAGATCCCCATGCAGTTTCTATTCTTCTATCCAGCCAGGTTCCCCTTGTTTTTTTCCCCCTTGATCTTTCCCAGGGGCAGGCACTTATCGCGGATTGGATGGATGCTTGGAAAAACCATCTGGGTCAGCTTTGGGCAACGGCTGTTCTTTCAGGAAATAAAGGGTCTTCGTTTCAAGGGCTCACAGCACTGGCCTATTTGATGAAATCTCCCTTATTAAAAAATTTTCGTGCGGCTTTTTCAACCGTCGAAACGCGAGAAGGGCCTTTGAAAGGAAAGCTGACCGTTGATTGGTGGGAAAAATTACCTGAAAAACCTAATGTTCGTTATGTGGCAGATGCTTTGGGATCCGCGAGGCCATCGAAAGAAACCTTAGAGAAATTCTTGCTTGCCACGCTCCCCCATCGTCAGGAGGTGATTCGATGAAACAGGCGCAAAAGATGCTTCAAGAAGAGCCGATCGAAACCATTTTATTTGATTGTGACCCAGGGCTTGACGATGCGGTGGCCTTGTTGATGGCCATGGCTGTCCCTGAAAAAATTCGCTGGCTGGGGATTACCACCGCTGTTGGCAACACAGCCTTAAGCCATATCCAAGAAAATGCACGTAAAGTTTGTGAGCTGGCAGGACGCCGAGATATCCCTGTTTTTGCAGGGTGTCCCCGCCCTTTAATGAGCTGGACCCACTATGAAGAAGCAGCTGAGGCGGAGGTGGATGAAAATTTTTCTTATGTCAAAAAAATTCATGGAGACACAGGCCTTGGGGGCGGCATTTTAGCAGCACCTCAACTTCCCCTCCAGCAAGAGCATGCGGCTTTTTACATCGTGCGTGCCTTGAGAGAGGTGCTTGAGCCCATCACCCTCGTTGCAACGGGGGCCCTTGTTAATGTTGCCATGGCGTTGATCATTGCGCCGGAGGTGGCCTCTAAAATAGAGCACATCATTTTGATGGGAGGCTCTGGCAGCATCGGAAATATCACTCCTGCTGCAGAACATAATTTTTACGTAGATCCCCACGCGGCTTCCATCGTTTTTAACGCCGGCATTCCTATTGTAATGAGCAACCTGGATGTGACTCGCAAAATTTTGGCCCATGGAGAGCTGCTCCGGCGAATCCGCGCCCTTGGTTCTTCCACCGCTTGCATCATCGCAGATATTATTGAGAGCCGCCCTAAAGGGCACTATGAGCCAGGCATGACGGAGGGTGTGTTACACGACGCAACCACAGTTGGTTACCTGCTTCACCCAGAGCTTTTTGAGGCAGCAGAAGCTTTTGTTTATATTGAAACAGCACCTGGCCCAAACCTGGGGCATTCTTCCATCGATTGGGGAGGCACGACAGCGCCTTGTAATGCCCTTGTTTTGAAAGATGTGAACGTTCCAGCCTTTGAGGCATTGATGTTGGGCTTGCTTGCCAGATATTCCAAATAAATTTTTTTACAAATTTTTTTGGGTCTAGTTTAGGGCGTGTCCTCAATTGAGCCAAATGATTGCGGAAGCCAATTGAATAGCGCCGAGGAAGTTGGTAGCTGTTTTGTCATAACGTGTTGCAATAGCACGGTATTGCTTGAGTTTTGAGAAGAAATTCTCCATCAAGTG
>JBOFRK010000236.1:0-5905 GCA_051650945.1 Alphaproteobacteria bacterium | reverse complement strand
CATCCCTTGATCTCGCCCTGGCAGAATCTCGTAAATATGGTGGATGTTTGGTTGCAGGGATCCAAAGCTATCCGCAATTGTCTCATATCTATGGCAATTCGTGCGCACAAGCCATGGTCGATTTATTCAACACTAAAATCTTTTTCAGGAGTACAGATCCCCAGACAACCCAGTGGATCTCCCGCGTCCTTGGGGAGCAAGAGGCAACCCAGATCCAAGAAAATCTCTCTTATGGCGCCCATGCCATTCGAGACGGCGTCTCCTTAAGTCAACTTCAACTTCAAAAGGCGCTGGTGTTGCCAACTGAGATCGCGACCCTTGAAAATTTAAGTTGTTATATCAAGTTTCCCGGAGGCCTTCCCATTACGCGTCTGACGCTTCCCTATCAAGCCCCGCTGAAGAAGCTGGAGGATTCGTTTTTGATGCTTGAGAAATCAGCGTGAAGAGGCAACATGGTTTTGGAAACAGGCTGGATTAGGTTGCTTTTTTGTGCGATCTTTTGAGTTGAAATTTTTGATCCAAGGACATGGAACAGGCAAGATGCGCGATACCCCTCTCATCGGTGAATCCTATACCAAGCTGCTGGCTGATCTTAAACAACGCGTGGCAGCCTCACGGTATAAGGCAGCTCTCAGCGTCAACAAAGAGCTTATCTTGTTGTATCACCATATCGGCAGGCAAATTCTTGAGGCTCAGGAAAGCCAAGGGTGGGGAGCCAAGGTAATCGGCCAACTTTCCAAGGATCTGAAATCAGAATTCCCAGAAATGAAGGGGTTTAGCCCTCGAAACCTCAGCTATATGCGAAAGTTTGCTCAAACATACCCGGAGGTTGAATTTGTGCAAGAGGTGCTTGCACAATTGACCTGGTACCACCATCTGACGCTGCTCGACAAACTATCGGACCAACAAATTCGATTGTTTTATGTGAAGCACGCGATCGAATACGGTTGGTCCCGCAACATCATGGTCATGCAAATCGAACGATCCTTACATAAGCGCCAAGGACAAGCGATCACCAATTTTAAGGACAGATTGCCATCTCCACAGTCAGATTTAGCACATTACACATTGAAGGATCCCTATATTTTCGATTTCTTGAGCATTGGGGATGAGGCCCATGAGCGTGAGGTTGAAAAAGCGTTGGTTCACCATATGGAAAAATTCCTCCTTGAGCTCGGGGCAGGTTTTGCGTTTGTTGGACGTCAATATCACTTGGACGTTGGTGATCAGGATTTTTATATCGACCTACTTTTCTATCACCTAAAACTTAGATGCTTTGTCGTGATTGAGTTAAAAGATAAAGACTTTAAGCCAGAATACGCGGGTAAGATGAATTTTTATCTCTCCGCTGTTGATGACCTTGTAAAACACGAAACAGATCAGCCATCCATAGGGCTCATTTTGTGTAAAAATAAAAATAATATTCTGGCAGAATATGCCCTACGCGATATGACGAAACCTATTGGTTTGGCAGAGTATAGATTACAAGATGCGCTTCCAGACAACCTTAAAACAGAATTACCCACCATCGAAGAGCTTGAAGCAGCGCTTGCAAAAGATTTAAAAATTGGAGATGCATAATAGGCTGTGCGCGTGTAGAAGCAATTCTAAACAATTGCAGGAAGAGGTTTAATGGATCAGGAACAATCTATACATCGCACTATACGTGGTCATTGGCGCATTGTATGGATGGAACTGTGGGATGATGAGTATATTAATTGCGTCGTACCTGGGTACATCCGCATTGATGCCAGCGGTTATGGCGAATTTCAATTTGGGGTTGTTGCGGGTTCCTTTCATTGTTCTTCATCCCAATCATCCTTTGATAGCAAGTGGGAAGGGGAATCCGAATGCGATGAAGCTCGTGGTGAAATCTACGGTATGATTGAAGTTATCGACCAGCAAGAAAAACTACACGGTGCTATTTCGCTTTGGGATGGTGATGAATCGGATTACAAAGCTGTAAGGATGCCTGGCTTAAGCTGAACGCAACAGATCTAAACAGATATCTTGCAAACCATAACATTATAGTTTATGGTTTAAGTATGAATCTTGACCTATTAACCGATAAAAAGAAACGTTTAGATGCGTTTCGTCCTTTGCCGGAGCCGCTAGTTCGAAATCTTGAAGATTGGTTTCGGGTTGAACTGACCTATACCAGTAACGCCATTGAAGGTAATACCTTAACGCGACAAGAAACGGCATTGGTGGTTGAAAAGGGATTAACCGTTGGGGGCAAGACTTTAACGGAGCATCTAGAAGCTACCAATCATGCCCATGCTTTGGATTGGGTTAGCGGCCAGGTCAAGCGTAGCCCCAGCCAACTCACCGAAAAAGACATCCTTCACCTACATAACATCGTTCTCAAAGGGATTGATGATGCCAATGCTGGCCATTACCGGGCTGTTTCGGTTAGGATTTCTGGCTCAACGGTTGTGTTGCCCAATCCCCGTAAGGTTCCAGAGCTTATGGCAACTTTTGAAACATGGCTTGCGCAATGTCAAGGATTGCATCCTGTTGAATTTGCAGTTGAGGCGCATTACAGGTTGGTGACCATCCATCCGTTTGTGGACGGCAATGGTCGCTGTGCGCGTTTGCTGATGAATATGATGTTGCTGATGTGCGGGTACCCTGCCGCGATTATTCGCAAGCGTGATCGCCTGGCTTATATCAACTCTCTAGAAAAGGCTCAATTGGGTGGCGCTAAAGATGATTATTTCAAACTTATGTTTAAAGGTGTGGATCGTTCGTTGGACATTTATTTAAAGGCTGCAGCTGGCCAAGATGTTGTACCACCCAAAAAGGAGCGTTTATTCAAAATTGGAGAGCTTGCCAAACACGTGGTGGAGCGCAACTCAACCTTGCGCCATTGGACGAAGCAAGGGCTTTTAAGGGTTGCGGAGGTTACTCCAACGGGTTATCAACTGTATGCGCCTGAAATGATAGAGCGGGTGAAAACCATCAAAGCGCTTCAAAGACAGAGATTTACCCTTCAAGAAATCAAGGAAAAACTGGATGAAGGTTTCAATTTGAGTTCAAAACCATCCATTTAAGTGCGCATCGTCCCCAACTTCAAGCATTTCTTGACTTTGCGATATGATGTTTTATTAACAGTGCCATATAATCCATAAATATTTCCAGATGTGGCCTGGATTCATCCTAAAAAATAAATCATTTGACGGATGGAAAATAATTTACTAAAGATATTATGAAAAAATTGAATCAATACAAACGGATAATGATAGCGCGGCTGGTTTAAATTGAGCGCAAGGGTTTAGCAACACCTAACGATGTGATCAGATTTAAGTAGCTAGGCTTACAAACCTCCAGGGCAGGGAGAGGTTCAAGATGCGGGCAGGGCTGGGGCTGGTGTGTCAACGTTGGATTTCAAGGGTGTTGATCCTTGTGCTGGGGCTTCAAGAGGTTGCTTGGAGTGTGCCTGTTCCAACTGTTATTGAGTTTCCAGATGCCAGTGCCTTGCTGCGCAAATCGATGATGGATAAAGCGCCCAATGGCGTTGATATCGTGCATACCTTTCCAAGCGATGCTTTGGGTGTTTTTTTGCAACCCTATCAGCAATTTGATGTCGGCGAAGCAGGTCTGATTTTCAACAATTTCGCAGGGAGTAACCCCGAAACGATGTCGCTTGCCTATGGCGAAACGGGTGGGCTGCTTCTTGAAAATCCGCTGCTCAAAGGAGGGTTACGGGCAGCTGAGAAGATTGTGCAGGTGGTTGAAGGGGGGGCGCCTACCAGGCTTTCTGGCTCGTTGGAAGTGTACGGAAAACAGGCTGAGTTGTTGATTGCTAACCCTGCAGGGTTCATTCTGGATCACGTCTCTTTTTTAAACATGTCCAAGGTGACGTTGATTACGGGAAAGCTCAACCTTGGTGCGGATGGGTCTCTCGCAGGGGTTGAGGTTCAAGATCAAAGCAGCATTGAGGCGCATTTTGATGCGGCTTACCTGGAACGGGTCGGGCAGCTCAGCCTGATTTCATCGTTGGTGAAGCTTTCAGGGGAAGCAACCCTGCCGCCTCGCACCCACTTGAAAATTTTGAGTGGCGTGGGAGCCTATGACCTTCAGCAGGAAACATTTCAACCTTTCCAAACAGCGAGACCCCGGGTTCATCCATACCCTGTTTCTGGCATTGATGCCAAGGCTATGGGAACGCTGAAGGTTGGGAGTGCGCAGTTTGAGGTGTTGCAAGCGGGGGGGAGCCTTGGGGCGCCTCAAACCCTGATCGCATCCAAAGGATCCCTCCATCTTGAAGCCCAGGGGCAAGTCCAGTTGGGCAACCTTAAGGCGAAAACCATCTTTGCAGCCTCCTACCAAGATCAGCTCTATTTGAAAGCAGGGGATTTCGTGCATGCAGCCCAAAATCTCAGCCTTTTTTCTAAAAAAGGGTGGGTTCAGCCGGAAGCTCACCATCTTGTGGCGGGAGGCGCCATAAGGCTTACCAGCGATGCAGGGTTGAGCCTTGGGGGGCAGGTGCAGGCTAAAGGGAGCCTTGAGGTTAGCGCCAAAAGTTTGACCCAAACCCAGCCAAGTGTGCTCCAAGCTCAAAAAAATTTCCAGATTTCAGTCCTTGGGGGGCACGTTGAGCAAGCTGGGGTGATGACCAGTGTGGGGGGCGCTTTAAGCCTTTCGGCTGGAACCTTTTCCCAAGGATCAACGGGGGTGATCCAAGCCCAGGGGGATACAACCTTGAGGGTCGACCAGCAGGCGACAGTAAGGGGGTTGGTATTCAGCCATGGGGGAACTTTAAGCCTTTCTGCAGCGGCGTTGTGCCAAGAACAGGGGAAACTTTATGGGGGGAAAGGGGTGTTGCTGACCCTTACAGGATCAGGCCCTTTGGTGACCTTAGGGGAGGTGACCAGCCATGGATCTTTAAAGGTAACGGCTGGGTCGTGGACCCACGGGGTGTTGGATGGCAAGGCTTCTCCCAATCTCCCCAACACGGTCTATGCCAAAGATGGGATAGACGTTCAGGTTGCAGAAGCTTTGCATCTTGGCTCTAGGGTAGAAACTGGAGGAACCCTCACGTTTTCTGGGAAGCAAATAAAGCTCCAAGAAACCGGAAGTATCTTGGGGGACAAAGGCGTACACATCCAAGCCCTGGAAAAGCTGACCACGGCAGGCACGATCACAAGCGATCAGGGGGCTGTGAAGCTGATAGCGCCATCGTGGCAGCAGACCCAAGGTAAAGTCGAAGGACACGCGGGGGTGACGGTTCAGGTGGAGGAGCTGACCACCTGGGGGGAAATCTCCAGCTTGGCGGGTGCCCTTCTGATTCGGGTAAAAAACTGGGTTCATCGGCTGTTAAACACTCCTGGGAAAGCATCCCCCAATACCGTTCAAGGCGTGAAAGGCATCACGGTTGAGGCTGAAAAAAACGTTGATTTCGAAGGAAGCCTTACCTCCACCTCAGGCAAGATAAACCTTGCTGCCTCCACCTTCCGTTTGCAAGAGAAAGGGGAATTATCAGGAAGCAAAGGGGTGAACATCACTGCCTCTCAGATGGCAACAACCTTTGGAAAGATTAACAGCTCAGCTGGGGCTGTGACGTTAACGTCGCCCAGCTGGTTCCATCGTAAGGGAGCTGTGGTGAGTGCCCAAGGGCTTACCCTTAAGGCAGACCAATTGACCACAACCCAAGGAAGCTTGGATTCTGAAGGGAAGATCCTCCTGCAGACCAAACAATGGAGCTCCCAAGACGTTCCTCCCAACACTTGGTACACCCTGCGAGGCATTCAAGGGGTAGATCTTCAGGTTGAACAAGAGATGAAGCCAGGGGTTTTTGTTGAAAGTGCGGCGGGGAAGGTCACCTTAAAGGCAAAAAAAATGGGGGGAGCCTCCAGTGCTTTTTTGGGTCATGGGGGCGTGGAGATAGCCGTTGAGACCCCTT
>JBOFRK010000235.1:0-12754 GCA_051650945.1 Alphaproteobacteria bacterium | reverse complement strand
CAGGTATGCCCTTTGAAGCCACTTGGGCGTTGTTTGAACAGCTTGCGGAGAAAGAATTGCAGCACCTGCCAATTTGGCGAGAGGTATCTGACACCTTGCGCGCCCTCTCAAGCAAAGGAATGTGGTCACGGGGGAAACTGCTCCAGCGGCTGCCGCACTTAACTTTGAAGGCACCCCCCAAGCCTTCGGCTCAAGCGAATTGGTTAGAAAAGATAAAAGGTTTTTTTCAAAATCTATTCGTGGTCAGGCAGACGAACGCCCCTATCAAAACCCAGGATCAATCTCTCAAGCAGTTAAGCCAATTGTTAGAGGCAGGAGATGTGAATGCGGCGCTCACGTTGTTGGGTAAACTATCGCTTTCCCCTTCCCCAGAACTCGAAGCATGGCTTGAGAAAGCCACGATTCACCAAAGGGGCGAAACTGCTTTACTCAACCTTCAAAAAACGCTGCTTTCCTTACCCACAATCTTGGAAAAAGCAGGATGAGGCGAATTCTATTTTTCTTATGTTTAACAACCATTTTGGGGGGGCTGTTTTGGAGTGTGTTTCAACTCCCTCAGCCTGTCACCCTGGCCTGGGAAGGTTATCAAATTGAAACCCACCTTGCTGTTCTGCTAGCAGGGTTTTTGGGTGTGTTTCTGGCGTTGCGATGGGTGGAGGGCTTATGCCGTCTCATACTCTCTTTTCCATCCCGTTGGGCAACTTGGTTGGAAAAGCGTAAAGAAAAACAGGTCTCTCAACGCATTGTGGAGCTGTTGATTGCATGGGAGGGAAGAGACACCCAACGCACTGAACTTTTAAAACAATCGCTTGAGCGAGACCTAAAACAACATCCGTTGCTGGCGTTTTTGCTCTCTCGATATGGTGAAAAGGGGCTTCTTCCTTTCTCGATCCAACAATTATCAAACCGCTTTCCCCAGGCATGCTTTTTGGAAAAAAAAGCAGAGGTAGAAGAATTTTTGATGGAGCAGCGCTTCTTCAAAGCAACCGAAGCTTTAGAACAGCTTGTTCAGCAAGACGTCCGCCTGCCTTGGGTTTTTGAAACGCTGTTTTCCCTGTATTTGGAGCAAAAACGCTTTGCCCAAAGAGAAATTTTGTTGGAGCTATTCAAGCAGCATCTGCCCAAAGAAATAGTCCGATCACGCAAAGCGCTTTGTCTGTCTTCCCGAGGGATGGAGGAGAAAGAGCTTGGCAAACGAATAGATTTATTCAAGGAAGCACACGCCCTAGACCCCGCTTCTGCGGATGTTTGTATCGCTTTTGCAAAAGCTTTATTTCAGCAGCGAAAACCTGAGAAAGCACGGAGCGCCCTGGAAAAAACCTGGCGCCTAAACCCCCATGAAATGTTGGTGGAAGCTTACCTCACATTTGCTCCCCAAGAAACATCCTATCAGCGTGTTGAGGCTTGTCAAACGCTTCTGGCGAATACGTCGCAGCATCCTCTCAATCACCTGCTTTTGGGACGCGCCGCCCTGGAGGCTTCTCTTTGGGTGAGCGCTCGTAAAGAGCTTGAAGCTTTGGCCCAAACACACCCGTGTTTAGCCTATCCCTTGTTGGCGCTGGTTGAAAGACGTCAACACCAAGATTGGGAAGCAGCCTATCATTGGCTGGAGAAAACAATTTTTTAAACCCTATTGAATTGATAGTTGGTCGTTTTTTTATAGCAAAAGCTTTTCTGCAAATTAAAAAAACCAGCTCTATCAATTATTTCAGCAATTGTCAGCAATGTAAGCCGCTTTTTCGTTTAGGGGCTCTTGTATTTTAGAGGAATTGTGGTAGAATCTCTGCAGAATTAACGACAAATTAGGAAACATGTTTTATGAAAAAAATGTCTCGTTTTGCATTCGTTCTGGGAGCGTCTCTTATTTCTCACGGTTTTTATGCTTACGCTGCAGACCCCGTTGCTGCTAAAGTGAATGATAAAACCATTAAAGTCTCTGAAGTATTAGATGAGATGAAAGGGCTTAATCTTGGAAAAGATGCGCCTCAAGAAAAGATTTTTGAAATGATCCGTGATCGTTTGGTTGAGCTCAATCTATTAGTTGGCTCTGCAAAAACGGCAGGCCTTGAGAATGACCCAGACATTACGAAAGCACTAGAAAAATTCAAAGAGCGTCTTTTGATCCAGTCTTTTGTTGCAAAAGAAGTGAAGAGCAAAGTAACAGAGCAAGCAATTCAAGAAGCGCTTAAAGACTTTCCATCTCAAAAAGAAGTTAAATTGCGTCACATTGTTGTAGCAGACGAAAAAACAGCCTTGTCCGTTAAAAAAGCTTTGGCAAACGGTTCGGATTTTACCAAGCTTGCTGCGAGCGTTTCAACAGATGAAGCTTCTAAACACAAAGGCGGGGAGCTCGGAACTATTTTAGAGAGTCAACTTCCAGAGCCCCTTGCGAAAGCAGTAAAAGATGTTAAAGCTGGCGCGTATGCGTCGTCTCCTGTTGTAACACAATTGGGGCACCACATTATCAAGGTGGATGAGCGTAAAGAAGCATCACAAGCTGCTCTTTTGCCTCTGGTTCGCGAGAAGCTTGAGCAGCAAACGCTTCTGAAAATTGTGGAAGAAGCAAAGAAGAGCGCAAAAATTGACCTTTTTGATCAAGAAGGAAAGCCAGCAAAAGAGGCTCCAAAGCCAGCAGAGCAAAAACCAGCCGCTTAAGGTTTTTCTTGGGCTTAAATTCCCTAAAAAAATAGAGAAGTGGGGTAGCAAATTTTTATATTGCTGCCCCATTTTTGTGAATCTGAGTTTTCTAACATCCTCTTCTTCTCTCTTAATTTTGAGACTGGGTAATTTTTTACGACTTTTTTGAAAATCAAAGGCCAGCCAGCCTCGCTCGCGTTAAATACTGCTTAATATATTGAATTAATTTAAAAATTTAATTTGACGACTGCAGCCTTCTTGCATAATCTTCATGGATGTTTGTGTGTCAAAAACGTTTTCATCGTTTATTTTTGCTAGCTTTATGCTGCTGCATCCACTTGCTTTTGGCCTGCACGCAGGGTTTGGCTGAAAAAAATAGGTTCCCGGACGAAAGAGCTTATGATGTGATCGCAATTGGAGATGCCATAAACAATTTTTTTGTGGAGTGCCGAGATAGTTCCACATGCAACCGGATGATGCAAAAAATAGAGCTCAAGCATGGTGGTTTTAAAAGAATTGATTCCAAGCAAAAACAAAAACTTGATGACACAATTCAAAAGCATAAAACTAGCATAAAAATTATAAAACATGTCGGGGTAGCAAGCGCTTCTAATACCATTAGAGTTGTTGAGAAATTGGGGGGGAAAACAGCGTTTATAAGCAACATAGGAGAAGATAAAAATGGTAGAGCGATCAAAAAAAAATTGACTCAACTGGGTATCAAATCTTTTATAAAGACTCATCATTTTGACACAGCTGCTGTTTACATTTTTCGTGATGCTGCTGGAGAAAAAGCCATGGCTTCTTACCTAGGTGGCCCTACCCTATTTACGAAAGAGAGCATCGCATTAGAAGAGATCGCAAAAGCCAAAATTTTTTTGGTGGAAGGGTACGCTTGGCAAAAACCAAAGAACAGTCTTGACACCATTAAACATGCCGTTATTTTTGCAAAATCAAAAGGTATTAAAACAGCGCTGAGCTTAGCTAATTCTTCTGTCATACGCCAATATCATCATGATATTTATAAAATGCTTGAATATTTTGATCTTGTTTTTGGAACAAAAGATGAATTTATTGAGCTACTAAATCAAGGCATCCCCACTGACGATTCTAGCGTTATCGCAATGGCTCAAAAAACAGGTAATCTTTCTGTGATTACCATGGGAAAAAAGGGGGCATTCATTGTTCATGGACCTAATGTATACACCATACCCGCTGAAGCAGTTAAAAAAGTTGTTTGCACGGTTGGAGCAGGGGATGCATTTGCTGGCGGTTTTTTATATGGATACACACGCAATTTTGATTTAGCTAAATGCGGGAAAATTGCGTCCCACGTCGCTTCAAAAATTGTTCAAAAGGTTGGCACAACTCTGGATTAGAGCCTTTGAATTAATCAGATGTCGCAACTTTTTGCAATGCTTTCTTCCGCTGCATTCGAACCCAAAAAAAGCTTGTTGGAATAGAGCAAATATAGAAAAAACCTATAAAAATAACCGTTTCCCAGGGTGCGCTTAGCAAAGCAGCTGCCAAGAAAGCCACGAACACAAGAAACGGGATCATCGCTCGCGTTGGAATCCTTACTTTTTTAAGAGAAAAGGTGGGGACGCGGCTGATCAACAAAAGAGAGCTTCCTGTCATAAAAAAGGCAAACCAAAAAGGGGAAAGCACAAAAGGTTCAGAAACAAACGTTATTACCAGCGGAAGAAGCGCTAAAAAAGCCCCTGCTGGCGCAGGAACACCTGTAAAAAACCCAGCTCCAAAGGCAGGAGGGGCTGAAAGGGGAAGCATACGATGAACATTAAACCTTGCAAGGCGCAACGCCATGCACGTGCAAAAAAAGAGAGATACCCCCCACCCCAAACCTTTCCAGTTGTGGAGAGAATACAGGTAGATCACCACAGCAGGGGCCACGCCAAAGTTCACGATATCCGCTAATGAGTCGAGCTCTGCCCCAAAATCTGTCACGCTGCCTAAAAAGCGAGCTAATCTTCCATCGACAGTGTCCAAAATGGCTGCTATTAAAATAGCGATAACCGCAAGATCCCAGCGTTCTAAAAGTGCAAAACGAATAGAGCTTAACCCCGTACACAGCGCTAGCACAGTGAACATGTTGGGTAAAAGCTGCATCATTCTAGGATGTTTCCCAGAGCCCACACCACGCAGAGGCTTTTTTTTAGAAGAGGGCCTCAAACGTTGCACAATCATCAACGGATCTCCCAAGTTCCGACAACCTTTCTATTTCAGCTTTGGAACCTTGCTGATGACAGATTCTCCGCCAAGCATCCGCTGCCCTACCTTCACCAACACAGGCCACCCTTCGGGGAGATAAAGGTCTACTCGGCTTCCGAAACGGATAATGCCATAGCTATCTCCACGCTTCACCAGATCTCCCTCCCGAACGTTACACACAATACGCCGGGCGATGAGTCCTGCGATCTGGGTGCAAATAAGCTGCTGCCCTTTTTCAAGGTCAATCACCAAAGAATTTCGTTCATTAAACTCGCTGGCCTTATCCAAGGAAGCATTCAAAAATTTTCCGGGATAGTACAGTTTGTGGTGGATTTTTCCGGCAAAAGGAATGCGGTTGACATGTACATCAAAGATATTCAGAAAAATGCTAACCCTTGTCCACTGCTGCGTCGGGGAAAGATTCAGCTCTTTAGGGGCAACCGTTTGGGTAATCATCTGAACAACGCCATCTGCAGGGCTTACCACCGCGCCTTCTTCAACGGGCCCAACCCGCTCAGGATCTCTGAAAAAATAAGCACACCAACCTGTCAGCAAGAGGCTTAAAAACGTCATCCAAGACCCCAAAAACAACATGCTGAAAAGCGCAAAGATAGCGCACATAAAAACGAACAAATACCCTTCCGGGTGGATGCGAATTTTTAAACCCAGAAACATCATACACCTTCCTTTTTCATTATTTTTTCTAACCTATAGCCCCAAAAACCTTTATTGCAAGCTTCAAAAAGGTTCCAAAACCATGCCTCTCCCTTAAAGAACCACAAAGATTGATAAATATTCTTTTATATTTTTTTCAACTTCTTCGTTCAAACGGTTCATTAAATCTTCCATCAGTGCGGTCCAAGCTTCTTGGCGTTGGGTCAAGGTCATCTGGTCCGAAACGGTTCGGGTCGCCGTAGCGGTTGCCCTTGCGTAACTTTTGGGATAGCCCCTCTCATCCATAATCTCAATTTTTACCACGACGCGCGCATCGTAACGCTCAGACATCTGGGATGTAAA
The DNA here is from genome assembly GCA_051650945.1 of Alphaproteobacteria bacterium. GTDB lineage: Bacteria > Pseudomonadota > Alphaproteobacteria > Holosporales > JBOFFI01 > JBOFFI01. Next base: position 6,871 of record JBOFRK010000235.1, on the reverse strand, counting down.
CAGGTTTTTGAGCCCCCCTTGGGGCGACAACCGTTTCTCAATTACAGAAGCATCTTCCACCGTAATCACAGCGTGTCCCACACCACCCGCTGGAAGAAACCGCTCCCGGGCCCATTGTTGAACCATAACAGCAGGCGTCATCGCAAATAGGTGATCTACATAAGGCTCTTTTTGAGGAGGGGTATACCGTTTAGCAATCTCAAGTCGCCCAACGCGAAGTTGAATCTGGGGTGCTGTCAGATAATTGAGACCAGGCGCTTTAGGCAAAGAAGACGTTCCACACCCACTTAAACAAACAAAAAAGAAAGAAAGGGCAACCCTCACATATTTTTTTGTCTTAAACCCTAGCACGCAAAAAAACTCCTTCTAAAGACAAAAACCTTACTGGTAAACGCCCACCCTATATCTCAACAACACGGTAAGCACGCTACAAGATTACAGGAAGAACCACAGATACCAAAATCAAATGGAGGCCGGGACCGGAATCGAACCGACGTCCAAGGATTTGCAGTCCTCCGCATAACCATTCTGCCACCCGGCCTTTCTCTATTCTGTCCTACCTGGGTCTAGGGCGTGGGTCAAGTTTTTTCTCAGAAAAATCAGGTCAACATAGGTTTTAGCAACCCTTAAAAATAGAGAAATGCGCTGACTTGATCGATGTGTGTATCCCAATCTGGCTCTGTCCCCCAGAAAAGCGGAATAACGTCCCCAGTCCTAAATTCTCGGTTAAGTTTTGCAACCCCCTTAAAAATGATGGAGACGTTTGAAGGTGTTTGCTCCCAGCTACCTCCCTTCGCAAGCAGTTCTCGAATATTTGGCTGTTCTTTCCGCCGCGCCTCAATGCTCAAAGGTGCCTTCATCGCATCCTTCACAACTTTCGCATTCCGAGGGGTTACAAAAAAGACCACATATTTCCGCATATCAGAGGTGGTCTCTTGGGAAAAAAAGTATTGCAAAAAAGGAATGTCTTGAAGAAGTGGGACACCATCTTTATCTTGTTTGGTAACCCTCTCATAAATTCCCCCCAGCATCCCAGTTTCCCCAAATTTCAGCTTCAGGGTTGTCGTAGCCTTGGTTTTAGCGATTTGAAACGTCTGATTTGCAATAGAAACAGACCCTGGCTGCGGCGTACTACTTAAAATAGATCCTTCTAAGGAAATATCCAGCAGGGTTTTGTTCTTGTCTTCTTGAACTTCCAGGGGTGTCACCTCTAGGGTAATGCCTGTTTGAACCTCGCCGATACTCCCTCCTGTGGTACCCGAGATTCCTCCTCTAAGGGTGTCTCCCGAGAAGAAAGTCGATTTTTTCTTCTCATAGGTGCTGAGGGTTGGCCGTGCAATCACTTCAATACGCTTGTCCACCGCGTTGGCGATGTTGAGATTATATTGAATCTTTTCCCAGCTGATACCACTCTTGAACGTTCGAGTGAGGGTAGCAGTAACAGGTGTACCGGTGGTAAAATTCTTCACCATATTATAGTCAGCAGACTGCGGTATCAGATTCACCGTAAAATTATTTAAAATGTTAGAGCCTTTGGTTGTCGCAGTCTCTTCGCTCACCCTCAGCAGAAAGCAGTCCAAAATCACCACATGTTGGGTTTCTTTTTCGGGTTTTTCTGGAGCGGATACTTGGGGCAAGGTTCCGGGTTCCCCTTGGGAAGGCTGCTGGGCTGGGTTTGGCACTGGCTGAGCGGATGGATCTCCAGGAGGTGCTGCGCCACCGTCCACATCAGCAATGGGCTGAAGCTGCCTTGGGTGGGTGTGGGAATGAAACCAATCTTCCATCCGACGTTTTAAAAAATGAATGTCTGGGTCTTTGCCTCCAACCAAATTAACCAGGTGAGCCAAATTTTTCTGGGCCTGTTCTTTCTCACCCGTTGCTGCAAACACCATGGCTGCCGTTCGGTAAAAAAGCGGTTTAACCGAAGCTTTACCTTGGTTGCTCACCAGGGATAAGAGCTTTTTCACGCTTCCCCGGGCCACCTCCAGATCTTGAGCATAATAAGACGCAACAGCTAAATCATGTAACGCCGTGGTGTCGTTTGGGTTCAGCAACAAAGCCTGGGCCAAAAAATCTTGAGCGCCGACATAGTCTTTCTTCTTCAGCTTAAAACGCCCCATGAAATAGGCGGCATGAAAATCCGTTGGATCTAACGAGAAAGCAGTCTCATAAGCAACGGTTACCAGCTCAGATTTATCATCTGCACCTTTATCCATCATGGCTTCATAAATCAGCCCATTCATCAAATGGAGCTTACCCATACGGGGATAGCTCTGCAGCGCGACATTAATAAGACGTGAAGCCTCCGAAAGCTTCCCTTTTTTGATTTTTTGCTTAGCCTGCTGGAGATAACCATAACAGGGAGAAGCCTCGCGTTTTTTGTTTAAATAAGAGGCTGGACCTTGGGTGACTGGTTTTTCACGCTGCTCGGCGGCGCATCCTGCAAGAATCGCCAAAACCCACACGTGATACCACGACTTTTTTATCAACAATTTTTTTATAACCCCTTATTATTTAAGGGTATTTTAATAAAACTTTCTTGGATGTAAAGGTTTTTTTACCTCTGTGTATAGGTTCATATGAAATGAGACTCAAGCAGCCCGTTGATAAGATTATAGCACTGTTAACAAAAGTAATTCGATAAAACTAAAGAGGCGCAGCAAGATACAGGGGCGCATGGTGACGCATCCATCAGCCGACCACCCGATCCGCTTTCTCCCGCTACGAGAAAGTGGCCTCTTGGCAAAGCGCCCACTTGCGCGAACGCTTCCCAAGATGCACCAGCTTACTGGAATTTCACCCGGACAGACTCACCCTTCCTGTTGTGGAGGTTATTAAATTGCTCCCGAAGGAGTGAGGCTTCTGGCACAGAAATAGCTAGAGTTTGCAAATCTGTACTTGGGATCGCCCCCAATAAAGCGATGAGGCCTGCGTCTCCTATGTTGTTCTTGTCTAGCTGAAGCCAAGTAAGGGTAGCTGGAAGATGTTGGGCGAGGGCTTTGGCCCCTTCGCCTCCAAGCTTGTTATATCTCAGATCAAGGTACTGAAGGGTAGCTGGAAGGTGTTGGGAGAGGGCTTTGCCCCCTTCGTCTCCAAGCTTGTTATAGCTCAGATCAAGATACTGAAGGGTAGCTGGAAGGTGCTGGGCGAGGGCTTTGCCCCCTTCGTCTCCAAGCTTGTTATAGCTCAGACCAAGATACTGAAGGGTAGCTGGAAGGTGCTGGGCGAGGGCTTTGGCCTCTTCATCTCCAATGTTGTTCTGGAGCAGAGAAAGATACTGAAGGGTAGCTGGAAGGTTTTGGGCGAGGGTTTTCGCTCCTTCCTCTCCAATGTTGTTCTTGTTCAGAAAAAGCCCTATAAGCGCACTGGGGAGGTGTTGGGCCAAGGCTTTCGCCCCTTCGTCTCCAATGTTGTTATAGCCCAGATCAAGCAGCTGAAGGGTAGCTGGAAGGTGCTGGGCCAAGGCTTTGGCCTCTTCATCTCCAATATTGTTATTGCTCAGCTTAAGCTCTTCAAGAGAAAGGGGCAAAATGGGTCCTAGGATTTTGATGCCCTCTAGGCTGATCTGTTGCCGTGCTAGGTCCAGATTTGTTATCGGCGCGTTGCGAAAGAGATTTACAAAAACCCCTAGAAGCTTTTTGCGCTCCTCAGATTTAACCGTTGTTAAACCCCTAAAGAATTCTTTCAATTGTTGCGTGTTTGGGAGGTTGCCCGAGCTTTTGATATCGGTGATAAATTGTGGGAGCAGCGCTATCAATTTTTGCTCAACCAAACGCATGTTTTGAAGATCAGGGTTTGCAAGCAATTTGATGATTTCCGCTGGAATCATCTTCAAAGACGTCCGGTCAGCAGGCGTAGCAGTGGCCACTTCGTGGGTGGGGTCGCTTGTTTCGCCTGATTCTGCCATGGAAATACAAGGCGTCATCAAGGCAACAAAAGCAAGCTTCAATAGCGCCTTTTGGGTCAATCTGTGATACATAATACCTCCAATTTCTATAATAAATTCAAGTTACTATAGTGTATCCCCAAAAGATTTTTTAATTGTTAATTTTTGTCTGCGCGGGACAAAAACTTAAATTCTAAGGGCGCTCTGAAGTACCGTGACGAAGGCAGATGCTTTTATAAAAGGTGTTTAAAAAATTTTAATGGGGAAGTGGCATTAACAGAACCCAAACCCCTCTTTACAAGAAAAAGGTTGCCAGCGTCAAAAAAATAGCAAACCCAAAAACATCTGTCGTAGTCGTCAACAGAGGCCCTGCGCTGAGGGCTGGGTCCATCCCCAGGCGATGAACGAGGATAGGCAAGCTGGTCCCTGCAATCCCTGCCCAAAGCATGTTAAACATCATGGCACCTCCCAAAACAACCCCCAGCTGGATCTCATGAAACCAAGCCGCGACTAAAACGCCCAACAAGCACGCGAAAAAAACGCCATTCAACAGTGCCACGGAAATTTCTTTCCAAATAGCCCTTAACATGTTCGCCGTGTCCAATTCCCGAGTAGCCAGGGCCCTGACGGTCACGGTTACTACTTGCATGCCAGAATTCCCCCCCATAGCCGCAACAATCGGCATCAACACCGCCACGGCAATTTTCTTCTCAAGGGTTGCTTGAAATTGAGAGATGACGCCCGAAGCGATCAGGGTATTAATCAGCGTCACCAAAAGCCAACGAATTCTGGCAAAGCTGGTGCTGAGAATCGGCGCATAAAAATCTGACTCTGAAACACCCGCAAGATGCATGATGTCTTCTTCGGCCTCTTCATCAATAACGTGCACCACGTCATCCACGGTAATGATTCCCAAAAGTCTCCCCGATGAATCCACCACTGGGGCAGAAACAAGGGAATATTGACGAAAAATTTGAGCCACTTCTTCTTGGTCAACCGTCGCCATAATCCGATGCAAATCTGTATGCATCACATCTGTCAGTGATATCTCAGGGGCTGTGGTTAACAGCTTACTCAAGGGAACAACCCCCAAAGGATGGTGCTTTGGGTCTACAATGAAAACGTTGTAAAAATGCTCTGGAAGGTGTTTGTTTTCCAGGATAAATTGGCGGGTTTGTTGGACTGTCCAGTATGAGGGAACCGCCACCAATTCCCGTTGCATTAAGCGGCCTGCGCTATCTTCTGGATAGGTGAGGATTTCTTCAAAAATAGCGCGATTTTTAGAAGAAAACGCTTCTAAAACTTCTTGACGCCTGGCTTCTTCCAGTTCCTCAAGGATCAAGAAAGCATCATCGCTCTCCAAGCGAGCGAGGGCTTCTGCAAGCTCTTCTGTCCCCAAAAAGCTGAGAACTTCACTTCGAACTGTCTCATCTAGAAAGCTTAAGACTTCTGGATTAAGACGTGCTCTCAACAGATCCATCAACTGTAAACGGTGATCACCTCGAAGGTATTGAATGAGACGGGCCGTATCCGAAGGGTGGAGCGCATCGAGTAACTCAACAACCTCGCAGAGCTGCTCAGGCGGCTGGGGAGAGACGTTTGCTTCTTCAAATGATTTTTCAAGCAGAGCTACCAGATGGTTTAAATCATGGTTCGAATACCCCTCTTGATGGGAATCAGAAAAAGAAGGTTGTCGCTCCATTATCCCCCCTGCTCAAGTTGCATATCGTCTTGGGAGAAATAAAAGATTTGCTCACTTTGATGTTTTTGAGCATCCACCACTGCGATCCCGGTCATATTCGCGATACCCCGAGAGGTTACAGAGGGTGTTAAGATATGGGCTGGTTTTTGCAACCCCAACAAAATGGGGCCAAGAGATTGACCGTCCCCCAAAACCTTAGCGATATTAAGGGCAATGTTCGCAGATTCTAGTTGGGGAAAAATCAACAAATTAGGAACGCCTTTCAGACGGGAGTTTGGGAAAATACGTTGTCGAATCTCAGGGTTAAGCGCCGCATCCGCATGCATTTCCCCTTCCAGTTCAACATCTGGCATCAATAAGCTCAAAGTTTCCAAGGCCTTGCGCATCATTGAAGAAGATTCGCTGGAAGAAGACCCAAAATTAGAGTGAGACAACAGCGCAATCTTTGGAACAAGCCCAAAATGCCGAAGGTGTTGGGCCGCCATCATGGTGATTTCAACAATCTCGTCCGCATTTGGCGTGTGATTCACATATCCATCTGAGAAGAAAAAGAATCCTTTTTCCAGCACCATCCCACTTAAAGCAGCCGCCACACGGTTATTCGGGGTAAGCCCCAAGATATCTTTTAGGTGTACCAAATGGTGTTCATAACGACCCACAGGGCCACACAACGCAGCATCCGCATCGCCTTTTTGGGTCATCAACGCTGCAATCACGGTTGTGTTTGTGCGCAAAATGGTTTTTGCGTGGTCCTGGGTGATCCCTTTACGCTCCATCAAGTGGTGGTAAGTCCGCCAATAATCTCCATAACGACCATCATTTTCTGGATCAACCAATTCAAAATCTTTGTCTAGCTTCAGCCGAAGCCCCAGCTTTTTGAGGCGCATAGAAACCACCTCACGACGCCCGATCAAAATAGGATACGCAATCCCATCATCCACAACGGTTTGAACAGCCCGCAAAATGCGCTCATCTTCTCCTTCTGCATACACCACACGCTTAGGATCACGCTTTGCGCTGGCAAGCACTGGTTTCATGATCATCCCTGAGCGAAATACGAATTCAGAGAGTTTTTGGTGATAGGCCTCAAAATCCTCAATCGGGCGGGTTGCAACCCCTGTTTCCATCGCAGCCTTTGCAACAGCTGGCGCAAGCTGGGTGATGAGCCTTGGGTCAAAAGGCTTAGGGATAAGGTATTCACGGCCAAAATGCTGTTCTTCTCCCCCGTAAGCTGAGGTTACAACGTCGGAGGGCTCTGCCAAAGCTAAATCTGCAAGGGCCTG
>JBOFRK010000234.1:0-6774 GCA_051650945.1 Alphaproteobacteria bacterium | reverse complement strand
GTGCTGATGCGTCAACCCTATGGAGCCGCAACCAGTCCTGTTGAAACCTTTGATTATGAAGAGCAAGTGGACGGAGAGGACAACCGCAATTTTTGTTGGGGAAATCCAGCTTACGTGATGGCCCAACGCATTGCGAATGCTTTTGCTTTGTATGGCTGGACCGCCGCGATTCGTGGGGTGGAAGGCGGCGGCCTTGTTGAAAACTTGCCGGTTTACAGCTTTAAGACCACCAACGGGGATTTAAACATGAAGTGCCCCACGGAAGTCACCATCACAGACCGTCGGGAAAAAGAGCTGAGTGACCTAGGCTTCATCGCTCTGTGCCACTGTAAAGGAAAAGACTTTGCTGCCTTTTTTGGCGGGCAGACCGCACAAAAACCAAAGCTTTATAACACCGAAGATGCCAACGCTAATGCCTTGGTTTCAACGCGCCTGCCTTATATGCTGAATGCATCCCGTTTTGCTCATTACATCAAGGTGATGATGCGTGACAAAATTGGAAGCTTTATGTCGAGGGATGACGTGGCAGACTATCTCCAAGACTGGATTGGGGACTATATTTTGTTGTCTGACGCAGCTCCCCAAGAGATCAAGGCTCAGTTTCCTCTTCGGGAAGCCAAAGTAGAAGTTTTGGATGTTCCAGGAAAGCCTGGTGCCTATAAAGCCGTTTTATTCTTGAGGCCGCATTTTCAACTTGAAGAACTTACAGCTTCTCTGCGCTTGGTTGCGAATCTTCCTGCGCCTGTTGCTTAAAGCGAATAAAACCCATTTTTAAAAAAGGAGCAAGAGCATGACACAGTTTTATAGGTCCGGAGACGACGTCCCACAAAGAGAAATTCAAACCATGTTAGGTAGAGAAATGACAGGAAGTACAATTGACCACTACCCCCAAACAGCCACCGCAAATCATGTGATTCAAATAGGGTCGTTTACCAAATCCACCCTCAATGGATTGACCAAATTTTGTCAATTATTTGAGTATGAAGAAACGATTGACCGCTCTATTAACCCCCATGCAGTGGGGCAAATTTTTCCGTCTGGGTCCATTGCGGCGTCCCACGTAAAGATCTGTATTCCAACAGGGAATTATGTCGCAGATCTTCAAACGCAGTTATATAAAGGCAATGAAATCAAAGAGATCATTGTTCGGCAACTGGCGAGCATCAAGAATACAAACACAGTGATTATGGAGATTAAATATAGCATTTGTTATATAGCTGCTTTTAAGCCCCAGGGTAACCGCTCATGGTTTACATTCCGGTTCGATAAGCGAAACCAAACATTTACAGCCTACGATCAAACAGGGAAAAAGCAAGGAAAATCAGCTTCTCAGATTGATCTTACCACTTCTAAAGTGGGTGGGAAAAAATAGAGCGAAGAGAGAAATTTTGCATCTTATACCAAGTCCCAGATTAATTTAGATGAATGTTTAGGAGGGTGAGGCTGCGCAAGTGTACTTGAGTACATGCGTAAAGCCGAATCCCGATCCAAACGTTTAGATCAATTAAAAATGGGACTTGGTATTAAAACCCTTATATAGCATGGACCATGTAAGGGTTTTGAGGGGCTAAACCTCCCCCCGTTTTTGGTTTTTCCTGGACATCAAAATAGAGCATCCCAAAATACATACAATGAACACAAGCGACAAAGTCGCTGGGATTTTGAAAAAATCTGCGATAAGCATTTTGACACCAATAAAGCATAAGACAACAGCAATCCCTTTTTTCAGATAGCCAAATCTGTCTACAAAGTATACGAGGACAAAATAAAGGGATCGTAGCCCTAAAATAGCCAACACGTTAGAGCTATAGACCAAAAAAGGGTCTTGGGTAATGGCAAGCACGGCAGGAATTGAATCAAGGGCAAAAACCAAATCTGCTAGCTCAACCAGCACAAGTGCCATAAAAAGAGGTGTGAATATAAAGGCACCCTCAGGGTTTTTAATCCAAAAAGCCTTTCCTTGATAGCTTTTGTCAAAGGGAAACCAAGCGATTAAGCGTTGGACAAAGCTATTTTCTAAAAAAGAAGTTTCTTTAGAAGCCATTAAAAGCTTAACACCTGTTACAACCAAGATCCCGCCAAAAACCAAGAGAAGCCACTCAAATTGCTCAATTAAGCTTAAGCCTCCTAAAAGCATGGCCGCGCGCATGACAAGGGCCCCCAAGACCCCCCAAAATAGAACACGGTGCTGATATTTTGCTTGAATCTGGAGGCTGGAAAAAATGAGGGTGAAAAGAAAAATGTTATCAATACTTAAAGATTTTTCAACCAGATAGCTGGTGAAAAAAAGGATCCCTCTTTCAACACCGCCATCGATAACAATGCCAACCCCGAATAGAAGAGAAAGAACAACCCAAACCACGCTCCAACGAATGGATTCTTTAAGGGAAACTTTATGTGGATTTTTGTGGAATACGCCCAAATCAAGAATGAGTAAAACTGAAACAGCTATCCCCAACAGGGCCCACCCAAGGTACATATGCGCCATTTTCTTGTCTCTTTTATATTGAATCTAACGAAGTAATATTCGAGAAAATTTTACGCTATTTTATTTAAAAAATCACTCGGGATGCTTTTTAAGGCTGAAGTTTTTTAAAGAGCATGTTAAGACCTTCTCTATAATTTGGAAAAATCAGGTGGAGATCCATCTCGCGTTTGATTTTTTTGTTGAGAATTTTTTTGCTGCTTTGATAGAAGCTTTTTCCCATGGTTGATAAATCTGCCTCTTCAGGAGAAAGGAGAGGAAGGAGGGGATGATTCAAAAGTTCACACCCATATTCTACGATGCTGGCTGTGGAAGATGGTTCATCATCTGCAACGTTGTAGATATAGTTCGAAGAATTGGCCCGTTTTCCACTGTTTTTCGCTATGGAAGTTTGTAAAACTTGCAAAATATCATCTAAATGAATACGGGAAAAAACAACATCTTTTTTAAAGATGCGCTTTGCCCTCCCCACCAAAATAGCCTCAAGAATATTTCTTTTTGGCCCATAAATTCCTGCTAGTCTAAAAATATGAACAGGGAAAGGGGCCATATAGCGTTGGAGCCCATTTTCAATGTAGAGACGCCGTGTGCCTTCTCGTGTATTCGGGTGAGGCACTGTTTCTTCATCAACCCATGCACCTTCGTGGTCGCCGTAGACTGCTGTTGACGATAGATATCCTAACCATAACAAAGGAGAGGTATTTTTTTTAGAGGCACACAGGGATAATGGCGAAAAAAAAGGTTGCTCTTTAAAATAATCTCTATTTTTTTTAGAATTTTCTTCTGGTTCAAGCTCTCCAACAGGAGGGATTGAAATGAGCACATGGGTTGCTTCATGCAATGCTTCTTGGAAATGCGGGTCATGGGTATCTGTCCAAGTTTCAATGCCCAAAGCCCTAAGGCGTTCAGCTTTTTCTAAAGAGCGGGTTGTTCCTTGAATTTTCCACCCCTTTGAGTTTAAATCCACAGCAAGGGCTTCACCGACATACCCCAAACCTATAATCATCAAACAAGGCATCCTAAATCTCTCTATAAGCTGTAGCAAGCTTCATCGAAAGAAGGGCGCCCCCCACGTGGATAGAGAGCTTCTGCATCTCCATACCCCAGGTTGCAAAGAAAATTGCTTTTCCAAGGTCTATCTGCAAAGAAAAGCTTGTCTACCGTCTCTTTATCAAAACCTGACATGGGTCCACAATCTAAGCCCATGCTACGAGCTGCAAGGATGAAATAAGCGCCCTGAAGCGTCCCGTTACGAAAAGCAGTTTCGTTGGAAAGGTCTTTATTATCCACAAACCAAGACCGTGCGTCGAGGTGAGGAAACAGCACGGGAAGCTGCTCATAAAACCTCTGATCGTGGGCAATGATTGCCGTTACGGGGGCTGACATGGTTTTATCAACATTTCCAGGAGCCAGGGCTGATTTTAATTTTTCTTTGGCTTCTTTCGATTTCAAAAAAAGCACCCGCATAGGACAACAATTAAGGCTCGTAGGGCCCAAAACTGCTAGCTCATAAACGTGCTGCAGGAGGCTATCTGGAACCTCCTGGAGCTTCCAGGCGTTATGGGTTCTTGCTTTTCGGAATAACACATCCAGCGCATCTTGGGTCAGCATGGTTTTATCCTTTTTAGACAAATTGCGAACAACGATCGCCAGTATATACCTTTTTTATTAAAAAATTAAAATTTTTTTATATTACGTCCTAGAAGGTGAATCGTTCAAGGGAAGCCTCCAATTGTGCCAGTTGTGTCAAAGCTTCAGCATGGCGTTTTTTCACTTCTTGAATGACAGACTCAGGTGCTTTTTCACAAAAATCTGGACGTTCCAGCTTTTGCTCCAAAGCCTCCTTCTCTTTTTGAACTTTTTGGATGGCTTTTTCGAGGCGTGCAGCTTCTGCCTCCACGTCTACAAGGCCTTGGAGCGAAACAGTCACCAGGGTTTTTTCAACAAGCCCCTGGGAGACTCCAGAAGCTTTTGCCACAAGGGGCGCTTCGCTGGAAAGCGTGAGGGACTCAAGACGCAACAGCTTTTTCAGTAATGCACCCTGGTGTTCCATAAAATCTTGGAGGGGCACTGTTTCAGAAAACAGGCAAACCTCCAAAGGCACTTGAGGAGAAATTCGTAATTCTGAACGCAACGTTCGCACATAGCCCATGATAGCGATAACCCAGGTGATTTCTTCCCGGGCTTGGTGCCACGATTGGGGGTTTGAGAGCTGCAGGGTTGGCCAACGCCTTTGGCTCAGCAAAGCTTCCTTGTTTTGGGATACATGCCCCCAGAGGGTCTCTGTCATGAAGGGCACGAAGGGGTGGAGCACGTGAAGTAAACACCCTAATGCCCATGCGATGGTTTGGCGGGTTTCTTGTTGTTCCTGGGCAGCGCCATGCTCCAGGCTAAATTTTGCAAGCTCCAGGTACCAGTCGCAGTAAGTTCCCCAGGCAAAGTGGTACAGCAAGGCGCTGGCTTCGTGGAAGCGAAAGTTCTCCAGCAAATGGGGCAGCTGTGTCAAAAGATCCCCCATCGCTGCAACGATCCACTGATTCAAGGAAAAACGCACTGCTTCTGGCTGAAACGCTTCATCCCAATGGCATTTTTTCATCAAGGTAAAGCGGGTTGCATTCCACAATTTTGTCATAAAATTGCGGTAAGTTTCCACGTGGGCGACCCCAAATCGGATATCACGACTGGGGGCAGCCAAGGCTGTCAAGGTAAACCGCAGCGCATCTGCACCATAAGTTTCGATCATCTCCAGCGGGTTAATCACATTCCCTTTGGTTTTTGACATCTTTTGGCCTTTTTCGTCTCGCACCAAAGCGTGGACATAGACCGTGCGAAAGGGAACCTGCTTTTTGAAAAAGAGCCCCATCATCACCATCCGGGCCACCCAAAAAAAGATGATATCGAACCCTGTCACCAGCACATCTGTTGGATAGTAACGGTCTTGCTCTACCGTTGGGTCCGGCCACCCAAGGGTTGAAAAGGGCCACAGCCCTGAAGAAAACCAGGTGTCTAAAACATCTTCATCTTGTACCAAAACAACAGATTTTCCGTAATGAGCGTCAGCTTGGGTTTGGGCTTCTGTGGCCGACATCGCTACAAAAAAAGCACCATCGGGGCCATACCAGACGGGGATTTGATGACCCCACCACAGCTGACGAGAAATACACCAGGGCTGGATATTCCGCATCCATTCAAAATAGGTTTGGGCTAAATTTTCGGGCACGAAGCGAATGCGTCCGTCTTCAACGGCTCGAATCGCTTCTTCCGCAAGGACATGAGCCTGAAGGTACCATTGGTCTGTCAACCAAGGCTCCACCACCACCCCAGATCGGTCTCCATAGGGAACGGACGTCATAATCGCTTCTTCCCGAACCCAAATGTCTTCTGCTTTCATCCGCTCCAATAAAACCCGCCGAGCCTCAAACCGATCCAGCCCTTGGAAAGCTTCGGGTACCGATGTGTTGAGGCGGGCTGATTCATCAAAAATATTAATCATGGGAAGGTTATGGCGCTTGCCTACGTCAAAGTCATTAAAATCATGGGCGGGGGTAATTTTAACGGCTCCTGTGCCTTTATCTGGATCACAGTAGGTATCGGCAATAATGGGGATGAGGCGATTGACGAAAGGCAAAACCGCGTGGCAGCCCACCAGCCCTTGATAACGCAGATCTTCTGGATGAACAGCAACCGCTGCGTCTCCTAACATCGTCTCTGGACGGGTTGTGGCGATTTCAATAAACACGCCAGGTTTTTCATGAACGGGATAACGCAAAACCCACAGAGTTGCCTCTGTTTCCTGGTGAAGCACTTCCAAATCAGATAGCGCTGTTTTAAAATGGGGGTCCCAATTCACCAAACGCTTGTCTCGATAGATGAGCCCCTCTTGGTAGAGCTTTACAAAAGCCTGGCGGACAGCATGACTCATCCCTTCGTCCATGGTGAAGCGCGCCCGATTCCAGTCTCCTGAAACCCCTAAGCATTTCATCTGGTGGACGATCTCATCTCCTGAATAGGCCTTCCAGGCCCACACCCGCTCTAAAAAAGCCTCCCGCCCCATCTTACGCCTGGACAAGCCCTCCTCGGCCAGCTGGCGCTCTACCACCATCTGGGTTGCGATGCCCGCATGGTCAGTACCTGGCTGCCACAACACGTCTTTGCCCTGTAAACGATGATAGCGGACCAAAACATCTTGGAGTGTGTAGGTAAGCGCATGGCCAAGATGAAGGCTTCCCGTCACGTTGGGAGGAGGCATCATCACACAAAATGGCGGTAAGGGAGACTGAGGGTCGCAA
>JBOFRK010000233.1:0-2844 GCA_051650945.1 Alphaproteobacteria bacterium | reverse complement strand
CAGCAGGCGCGGCTTGCTGATGCTCCCCTTCTTTTTTCTTCTCACACGCAGACAACGCCAGCGCCGAGACTAAAACAAAACTACTTAGAAAAACGTACCTTTTCATTTTCTTGATCCTTACTCTTTTTATTTTTTATTCCACAATGGATTCGTTTAATATTGCACTTTAAAAACCTCTTTGACACCTTCCATAGTGCATTCAAAATTTTTAATTTTTTCTTAAAAACCAAAATTTTTCAAAGAGATCTAAAAAATTTCTCAGGAATTTAGCATAATTATAGAAATCCCGCAACCGTACAATTGCTGCCCTTGATGAATGGCACGTCGGCGGCTAAAAAAATCTTCGCAATAAGTATTTTTTTGGACTTGATCTACCGCCTTTAACCCAAGTTTTTTTAAGCGCTCTAAGATAAAACCTGGAAGATCAAACAAAAAATGTTCCGCCTTGCTGCTTTTTTGGAAAAAATAAGAAAATGAAGCATCTTTTTCTTCGAATTGACGATAAAATTCCGTATCCACTTCATAAAAAGGCTGATGAATACAAGGACCAAGGGTTGCTATAATAGAATTTCTCTCAGCACCTAATTCTTCCATAGCTTTAACCGATGCTTCGATTGCTCCCCCAAAAGCCCCGCGCCACCCCGCATGGCAAGCCGCAATCACGTTATGAATAGGATCCGCCAGAAGAATAGGCCCACAATCTGCCGTTAAAATGCCCAAAGCTATACCTGTCCGCCGCGTCACTAACCCATCTGCGCAAGGCGGTGCGTTAAACGGCCAGGGCTCTTCCACAACATGGACATGAATACCATGCTCTTGTTTGGCCAAAACAAGAGAAGCTTGATCATTTCCCAGAAAAACCATGGCCCGTCGTCGGTTTTCCAGAACATTTTCATCTTCATCTCCCATGCCTCGCGCGCAATTTAGAGAAGCAAAAGGACCCGCACTCACCCCGCCGGTTTGCCCAAAAAAACCGTGACTCAGGCAAGATGTCTTGCTCAATAAATCAGACGTGTAACAAATAATAGACATAAAAACAGGCTTCTTTTCTTGTGTTAGGTTTCGTGAAAAAATCCAGGGGGCCTCATGTTCGTATCATTCGAAACCCCGTAAACCTGAAACAGCGTTCCCATTTGCAAGGAGTTTATAAGGCGTTCACAGCCCGCCTCAAGGGCTGCACGCACAGCAGAAGTTTTGCCGGTTTTCAGCTGCTCCAACCGTACCCGGATCCCAAGATTTTCTAAAAAAGCCCCTTGGGGGATTGGGCCAAACGCCGTTAAGCCAGACGCCCTCGTCAGCTTTTGCAGCGATGCAAAATTCACATGGGCAGATAAATCTGTTTTTCCAATCTGCTCAAAAATAGGACTGGGCACGCCTCGATAAATTCCCTGAAGGGTCTCCCCAAATTGGGGCTGGGTATAACCATAATCTGCCATCCACATCATGCCTCCACGCGTCGCCAAAGCCTGCAAAAGCTTTTGAAACAAAGCGTCTCGCGCAGGGCTAATTTCCAGCACGGCTCCTTCAAAAGGCTCTTCCGGGATCTCAAGATTTTCTTCATCCGAAAAAGGCAGGCACGCCATCACAAAGCGCTGAGCGTTTGGGTCCCATGTTACACCGCGCTCCCACCAGCGTCCACCTCTAAACTCGTAGTGTTTAACAGGAAGGGCATCAAAGAATTCGTTCGCAAGCACAACCAAGGGCCCCTCCCCTTGCCCAATTGCCGCTTCCAATGTTTCAGCCCACATAGGCTGTAGAGGAAACGAGGCCATAGCAGAGGCTTGCTGAGCCCGAAGCAAGAGGCTTATTTCTAGAAAACTAAGGGAAAAATTTTTAAAAACATCTTGTTGAAATTTCCCCAGGGTCCTCAGCACATCTGCCATCAACCCCCCCCTGCCAGGGCCAAGCTCTAATAGATGAAAAGGCTTGGGAAACCCCATCTGGCGAAGGCTATCCCACACGTAAATGCCAACCATTTCCCCAAAAAGCTGGCTGATTTCAGGCGCTGTTATAAAATCCCCTCCAGAACCCAACACTGCTTGCGTGGCATAATAACCTTCCTGGGGATGGTAAAGCACGATGTCTTGAAAAACATCCAGAGGTAAGGGCCCTTCATGGCACATACGATCCCGGAGAAGCTCTTCCAAGACGGACATCAGCCCCCCCCCTCTTTTAAACTAAATTTCGCTTAAATTTAAGCAAAGGAAGCACAATTAAAAATAACCCAAACCCAAGGAGAGGAAGGGAAAGCAATTGACCGTAAGTTAGAATCATGCCTCCAACATGCCAAAACGCCTCAGGTTCTCGAAAACATTCAGACACAATGCGTGCACTGCCATACCCCACCAGAAAGAGTCCCGTCAAAATCCCTTTCTCACTTCGTAACACAGGAATTCTAACAGCTATCCAAAGAAGGCCCCACAACAACGCTCCTTCCAAAAATGCCTCATAGAGTTGGCTTGGGTGGCGCGGCACATATCCGCCAGAGGGGAAGCATACAGCCCAAGGCACATCGGTTACCCTTCCATGCAGCTCATCGTTGGCAAAATTTGCCAACCGTCCCAAAAAAAGCCCGATGGGAATGCCACAAGACGCTAAATCAGAAAAAGATAACAGGGGAATATGGTGGCGTCGCGTATACATCACAAACGCTAAGGAAACTCCCAAAAGACCTCCATGAAACGCCATCCCCCCCTTCCACGTTTGGAAAATTTCTAAAGGGTTTTGTAGATAATGATAAAAATCATAGAACAGAACATGGCCCAAACGCCCCCCCACCACCACACCAATTAACCCCCAAACTAGAAAATCATCGACTTGTTTGTGAGACACTTTCGGAAATAA
>JBOFRK010000232.1:0-2052 GCA_051650945.1 Alphaproteobacteria bacterium | reverse complement strand
CACTTTATCCAGTTCCCACGCCTCCCCTGGAGCAAAAGATGGGCCAAGAGGGATTTTAGCTGGCTTAGGCTTAAAAAAGGCTGTCAAAGTTTTTGCTTTGATAACCTTACCTTTTTGCGTAAAGAATGCGTTACCTGTTGCAAGCACCTGCCGCTTTTGCTGTTGATATTGAATTTCTTGGGCTTTTAAGTTTTCAGAAGCGGTTAATAGCTGAACCTCTTTTCCTCTCAAGCGCAAAATTTCTTTGGGCACGTCATAGAGGGCCTCTTCAGCAACGCCCTTTCCCTGAGATGTCTCAAAACGCACCTTCCCCTTGGCTATCAAATGGGTCAGCTCCCGATCTGGTTCAGACAAGGGTTTTGAAAAATGCGCCGAGAGGGTATCTGAAAAAAGCACCATGTCTCCCCTTTGGACCCGCACATTTTGGGACGCCGTGCACGTATGTTTTAGGTCATCGCACCGAATTTCCTTTTCTGCATCAATCAAGACAAAAGATGCTTCCTGGGTAGAGGTTGCGACACGAAGGGGTTGTGGGGTTGTGAAAGCTGCAAAACCTGAATGAGTTTCAAAAGCTATCCCCAAGATTACCCAAAAGAAGAAATGGATCCATTTGAAACGAATAGGTAAGCGACACGTCTCCATAGGCTTTACTTAATAGCTGAAGAATGGGGATAGATAACTAAGCGCGCATTCCCCCTCAACAGCAAAATATGACCTCGCCCTTCTTCTTGAAGGGAAAAACTATCCGCTGTAGCTGTACCCGTTGGGCCTGAAGCTTCCACAGGATGAGACCCCTCCACGTGCTTGGCTTTAAGGTCTACCGTGGCCATCTTGGTTTTAAGCTGATAACCCAAAACATCTTGGAGCGCCACCTGGCGCTTGAGGGTTAACAAGCCTTCTTTTTCTCGAAACTCACCTCGTTCAGCTTTCAGCGTTACCCAACTCCCCCCTGTCTTCGTGAGCTTACCTTCTGGGTTAATCAAAGAAACTTGGCCTGATAAAATATTTTGAGCTCGCGTAGCCCACACCTCATACGCCTCCCCTTTGTCAGTCTTAGAAATAAAGCGGGGAGCTTCCATGGTATTTTTTAAGACTGAGAGCTTCGTAGACATGTCTTGAGATGCAGCTTTCGAAAAAAAAGATTGAGCAAAAGGCCACCCCATCAAAAGCACAACAAAAAATAAAAATGAACAAACGAAAAGGCGCTTCGCAAACAAGACAAGAACGGCGTAAAATTTAGTATGGTTTAAATCCATTTAAATGACCCTTGGCGCACTTTCTTCACAACTCACAATCTCGCGCATGAACAAAACCAAGCACGGCCTGTTCAGTATCCAAGACCTTCAACAAACCAACCGCTTCTCGACACATCAATGCTTGAGCATCTTTGATAAGGGTTAGATGAAAAACGGACATAAGCGGTTTTAGAGGAAGCTCTTTCAAAAGCGCTTGGGGAGATTTTGAAAGCGAAAGATCTTCTAAACACAAAACGGAAGCGTTTTCCGGCGAATCCCCCACCAGCACGCATTCTAGTCTATTTTTGGCCATGGCAAAAAGGGCTTCTTGGAAAGAAGCACTGGACGACAAAAAAGGGACTTCACCCACAGGCCGCACAACCTCCGCAACAGTACAAAGCTTGCGCCCCAATGCCCCCCCCGGGTGACGCTCCCGATAATCCTCAGGTTCAAAAGACCGTACATGAAGGAGAGCTGCCGCAAGGGCATCCCCCAAAGCCAACATCATGGTTGTAGAGGTGGTGGGGGCAAGCCCCATGGGGCAAGCTTCTGGAAGAGATGGAAGTGTCAGCACCCCCTCACAAAGCTTGGCAAGTTTACTCTCTGGACGGGAGGTCATCAGGACAGAAAAAAGCCCAAGCTGGTTTGCATAAGCCAATAGGTGGTAAAGCTCTTGGGTTTCTCCTGAATTTGATAATACAATCAGCCCATCTGTTGGGGACAAAAAACCGAGATCTCCATGGTTAGCTTCTGTTGGATGAAGGAAGCAAGCAGGGGTTCCTGTAGAGGAAAGCGTGGACGCAATCTTTTGAGCAAT
>JBOFRK010000231.1:0-1408 GCA_051650945.1 Alphaproteobacteria bacterium | reverse complement strand
GAACCAATCGGGGTACGCACAATAAGCGCCCCCGGCCCCTCCGAAATAGCTCAATTCAGTTCAGCCGCATTCCCAGGAGGTCCCGCAAGGTGGTTCAACTTTGACCAAGGCCCAGTAGGACTTTTAACCCCTTCGATTGTATCAAAAACCCCAATTTAATCACACCAAAAGCGGGGCAACTCCTATCAGGAAATACCCCGCTTTTCAATCAGCAAAAAGATAGCTGATTAAAAATCAATGTCAACGTTTGATTGATCAGCCCCTTCCGCTTCCTTCTCAGCATTGTATTCAGCAATCGCGCCCTGGATACCCTCATTGGCTCGCCACATCTCCAAGGAGAACAGACGATCACGGGGATTCGGACGACAGGCAACCGCGTACTCACGCTGGAATTCAACCGGCAAATCTTCCCAAAAATCCTTGTTACCGGCGAAAGTGGCGAGGGCCAACATCCGGTCAAACATCTGCCCACGGGCCCATGATTCAGCCTGCATTCTAAGTCTCTCCTAAGGTAGTGAAATACATTGTCGCAATCAGCATCAAACGCCACCGCAACCCTTGCAAATCCCAGCTTATCACTATATTCGTGAAATCCAGACGCTACCCCCTTAAACCCATCAATCACCTCACCCCAAACCCGCGCGACCGCCCTAGGACCAACGACTTCAACCTCAAACCCATCCGTCAATTCCCGCATCCTTTGGAGCAGTGGCCTTGAGCACCCCCACCAACGCACCGGGCTCAATGATTGACCCAATATATTTCTGTCCCCCACGGGAACATTTTTCGTCAAATACTTAGACAAATACGCCCCTACCGACTTGTGAACATATTGAGCCGCCGCCTGAAGAACCGACTTCTGATTCTTCCAACTCCAATTCTCGTTCTTTTTCCACATATCAACCGCCGCATAACTGCCCACTCTATCAATCAATTGGGCCCATTTTATGGCCCACTTCCACAACACCTTCAAGCGAATAATAGGGTCTTTTACTAACACCAAATAATGCAAATGAAGCGCACCCCTATCTTGAAACTCCCAAACATAGGCCGAATAATTATCAACAACCCCCAAATTAGACAACCAGGTCTTAACACTCTTGACCACCCAGCTAGACCAACACGCCATCGCATCAAAAGCCTCGCCAGTAGACCCCGGTATTGTCCCGGTCAGAAATAGGCACTCTTCGCGAGGCACCCCGTCACGCTCAAACACCCCAGCACAGCGGCTTATGGTCCTTCTGGCGTTGTTGCCGAATCTGGTTTTTTTTGGGATTCCTCCGTATCCTGGGGGGAGATCGCGGGAGAGTTTGGACGTAATGTCAAGGGAGGAGTCAGTACAGGGACCGGGCTTGACTTCGGGCCGGGAATCAAAATCTCCATCATCCGCATTGGAATCAACATCAGC
>JBOFRK010000230.1:0-3204 GCA_051650945.1 Alphaproteobacteria bacterium | reverse complement strand
ATAAAGCTAAGGAACATCGTGTCGCGTTTATCGAACCGCATGGCGATTCTCTTATTCTCTTTGATTCGGCCCAAAAGCCTTTCAATAAAATGTCGTTCACGATAGGTTTTCACATCATAGCAATCCGAGGGTTTAAGGTCAGATCCCTGAAGCGCGTAGATCCTTTTTGGAGGGATAACGGGCTGCGCGCCATGGGTCTCGAATAAGTCGACGAACAGGCCCCTGTATCATACCCTTTATCTGCAACCACTTGCTTGATTTTTACCCACGGCCAGGGTTTAAACACCTCCTCAAAGCTTTTACAATCCTGTCTTTGGGCGGGAAAAAGCATGCAATTGACAACACAATCCTTAGAAACAGCCATGTGCAGGGTGCTTCCCAGTCCTTTACGGCCTCTCCCAACAGCTTGCTGACCCTTCTTTTTTTAGATAGTGTCGTCAAAAGATTTTTTTTATGTTAGGATGATATGTAGAATCAATCAATAAAAGGGGCTGACACCTAACTTTTTAAAAGTCAGGTGTCAGCCACAAACCTTATTCTCCAAAACCCAGATAAATCAAGGTTTTTAGGATGCGTACCTTCATCTGGAGTGTTCGCATGTATCGGAGGTAGAGAGGATAAAAATAGAGATTTTAGGGGTAAAATGGTGAAATTGGAGAAAGTGAGATACGAGTCTAACTCCAAACCAAAACCCTGGAAAGCTTGCAAATACGGGGGTTTTGTGGATTCCCACCTGCGTGGGAATGACACAAGAGAAAAGTCATTCTAACTAAAACTGGCGGAGGGAGAGGGATTCGAACCCTCGATACGGTATAAGCGTATACACGATTTCCAATCGTGCGCCTTCAACCACTCGGCCACCCCTCCAGGAAAATACTACGGTCGAACATAACGAACGTATCAAAAAAAAACAAGAGGTGTTTAGGAGTTGGTTGGGGATAGGTGTTAAAAATTTTTAAAAAGGAAGATGTGGTGCCATCCACCAAGGCGTATGTTTTGGGTCACATTCTTCGCCTTGCTTAAGTGGCTTTGGTTTTTCAGTTGGCCTTGGCGTTTCTTCTTTTTTTTGGGGATCTGATGAATGTTCGACTCCGGCTTTTTCCATCTGCATTTCTATCTCAGAAAGAGCGGCGACTCCTTCTAGCGGAAAACCACAAAAGGATAAATCCTGGTGAATAGGTGGCCATACAACGGTCATCCAAGTAAGGGTGAGCCCCATGAGCAAGCGAATTCCATAATGCATCTTAATTTAATCCAGGTTCTCAAATTTATCTTCATAATATATTGGTTTATTTTATTTCTTCTTCAATATACAAAAGAAAAATCAATAAATTATGAATAATCATTAAAAATTGATTTATTTTTGAGAATTGGCAAAAGCATTTCTTAAAGATGCTGTCTTTCGCATTTTTTTCTCAAAAAAAACTTGAAGATCAAGGTGAAAATGTGGTAGAAAGGATTTTGGCACTCGTTTCTAATGAGTGCTAGTTTTCTAAAACGTTAGGTTAACAACAGCAAAGGAAATCATGCTATGACTGCAAAAACCTTTAGACCTCTGCATGACCGTGTTCTGGTGAAGCGGACGGAAGCAGAAGAAAAGACAGCTGGTGGAATCATCATTCCAGATACTGCCAAAGAGAAGCCTATGGAAGGCGAAGTAATTGCTGTTGGACCTGGAGCTCGATCAGAAGATGGGAAAATTTTGCCCATGGATGTAAAACAGGGCGATCGTATTTTGTTTGGAAAATGGTCTGGAACTGAAATCAAGCTGGGTGCCCAAGACTATATCGTTATGAAAGAGTCCGACATCATGGGCGTGTTAAGCTAATAAATTCTGATAGATGATCAAAAAGGAGATTTAAGCAATGGCTGCAAAAGACGTAAAATTTGGAACCGATGCTCGTGACCGTATCCGCAAAGGTGTTGATATTCTCGCTGATGCTGTAAAAGTGACCCTGGGCCCTAAAGGCCGCAACGTGGTTTTGGATAAATCCTTTGGTGCGCCTCGTATTACCAAAGACGGCGTGACGGTTGCAAAAGAAATTGAGCTTCAAGATAAATTTGAGAATATGGGTGCTCAAATGGTTCGGGAAGTTGCATCCAAAACTGCTGATTTGGCTGGAGATGGCACCACAACGGCTACCATTTTAGCTCAATCTATTGTGCGGGAAGGCATCAAAGCCGTGGCAGCGGGTGTCAATCCGATGGACTTGAAGCGTGGCATTGACATGGCAGTTGAAACCATGGTTCAAGAGCTTGAAAAAAATAAGATCGAAATTAAGGGGCAATTTGATAAAATCGCTCAAGTTGGAACGGTTTCTGCCAATGGTGAATCTGAAATCGGTAACATGATCGCTGAAGCTATGAAGCGGGTTGGTAATGAAGGTGTGATCACCGTTGAAGAAGCTAAGTCCTTGCAAACTGAATTGGATGTTGTGGAAGGGATGCAATTTGACCGCGGCTACCTCTCCCCTTATTTTGTGACAAACCCTGAAAAAATGCTCTGTGAGTTGGAAAATCCTTTCATTCTTCTCCATGAAAAAAAATTGGGCAGCATTCAACCTATGCTTCCCGTTTTGGAAGCGGTGGTTCAATCTGGACGTCCCTTGCTCATTATTGCTGAGGACGTTGAAGGTGAAGCGTTGGCAACCCTTGTGGTAAACAAATTGCGCGGTGGACTGAAAGTTGCTGCTGTAAAAGCGCCTGGGTTTGGTGACCGTCGCAAAGCCATGCTAGAAGACATCGCGGTACTTACGGGTGGTCAGCTCATTTCTGAAGAAATGGGCGTGAAGCTTGAGTCTGTCAACGTCAATATGTTGGGACGTGCAAAAAAAATTCTCATCTCCAAAGATGATACCACCATCGTTGAAGGCGCTTTGGGGCAAACTAAAGATGAGATTAAAGCGCGCTGTGGTCAGATTCGTGCACAGATTGAAGAAAGCACTTCAGATTACGACAAAGAAAAATTGCAAGAACGCCTTGCCAAGCTTTCTGGCGGCGTTGCAGTGATTCGTGTCGGCGGTGCCACAGAGGTGGAAGTGAAGGAACGGAAAGACCGTGTCGATGATGCAACCCACGCAACAAAAGCTGCGGTGGAAGAAGGAATCGTTGCAGGGGGTGGTCGTGCACTGCTCTATGCATCACGCATTTTAGACACGCTGAAGCCTGCAAACGATGAGCAGCGCGCAGGGATCGACATCATTC
>JBOFRK010000229.1:0-1851 GCA_051650945.1 Alphaproteobacteria bacterium | reverse complement strand
GAGATCATCGGTTCCAGATCTTTTAGCGAATCACCTGACAGGGTTGGAAGCCTCGGGCAAGCGGCTATTCAAGGCCTCTGGACTGGGGGGGTTTGTCCGGTGGTGAAACATATCCCCGGCCATGGCGCTGCTTTGGTGGACAGCCATGACGCGCTTCCTGTTATAGACCTTTCTTTGGAGGCGTTGGAAAAGCATCTTGCTCCGTTTCAGCAAGCCCTGGCTCTTTTCGACACCCATCCCTTCATGGCAATGACAGCCCACATCACCTACAGCGCGGTTGATGTGTCTTCCCCCGCAACGACCTCAGCCAAAGTCATCCAAACCCTCATTCGGGAGCGCATAGGCTTCCCCGGCTTGCTGATGAGCGACGATCTGGAGATGAAAGCCATGGCGGGAAGCCCAGAAGTTAAAGTGCGCCAAACCCTCGATGCTGGGTGTGACATTGCTCTGTACGCAAGGGGGGGCATCCCTGTTTGGGAAGAAGCCTTGCGGGGTGCACGTCACCTCTCAGACCATGCCTTGGAGTGTTTAGAAAGCATTTTTTCAAAATTAGCGAATATCGCCTAGCATATTCAAAATTAAAGCTTTTTTGAACTTTTGCTTACAACATATGTTTATAAGTAGTTCTTTTCTCGAGGGAGATTGATTTTATGGAAGCACTTTTGTTTTGTCTGATTGTACTGGGGATCATCCTTGCGCTTTCGGCTTTTACGGTTCAGCAACAAACAAGCGTTTTGATTGAGCGTTTCGGAAAATTTTCCAGAATCGCAAAACCAGGGCTCAATTTTCTGATCCCCTTTGTGGAAAAAAAGCGCGGCAAAGTGACTTTGCGCCTGAATCAGCTGGACGTGGATGTGGAAACCAAAACCCAAGATGATGTTTTTGTGCGCATCACCACTTCAGTTCAATATCGGATTTTACCCACCAAAATTTATGAAGCTTTCTATACCCTTGAAAATGTCGAAGGGCAAATTGAAGCTTTTGTCTTCGATGTGGTTCGGGCGTGCGTTCCAAAAATCAAACTGGACGACGTGTTTGCCAAAAAAGACGACATTGCAGATTCTGTGAAAGAAGAGCTGAGGGAAGTGATGAATGAGTTTGGTTATGACATTCTCAAAGCCTTGGTGACAGACATTGAACCAGACCCTAAGGTCAAAGCAGCTATGAATGAAATCAATGAATCCCAGCGCTTGCGGATTGCAGCCATGGAGCGGGGTGAAGCTGAAAAGATTTTGAAGGTCAAGCAAGCCGAAGGAGAAGCGGAAAGCAAAATTCTCCAGGGGCGCGGGATGGCTGGCCAGCGCAAAGAAATTGTGGATGGGTTAAAGCATTCCCTTGTAGAGTTTCAAGACCGAATTCCAGACGTAAACGCTCAAGATGTGATGAGCTTGATCCTCATGGCCCAATATTTTGATACCCTCAAAGAGATGGGGTCAAGTGGCAACATGAACACCATCTTGATCCCCCATTCTCCTTCCAGCCTACAAGAAATTTACAATCAAATCCGCACAACCATCATTGCTTCAAACCAAGTGCCGGGGCAGCAACCGCCTTTAACCTAAATGCCTAATGAGCAAGGGTAATCTGATGGAATTTCTGTATTTTTTCTTGAAGAAGAGCTACAGGGCTCCCTTGTTTTTGTAACATCACAAGAAGCGATGCATGAAAGCGACCTAGGTCGTATAGGTTAACTGCTCGTTTGAGATAGGGCTTTCTAGATAGTGTCGTCAAGAGACATTAAGCCAAAGTGCAAGGCAACGAATGTGGGTTGCCGCAAGGAAGGAGGAAGTATTTTTAGCGTATCGTGTGGCTATTCCTCTCCATCGTTTAAGATGCAAGAAGGCATTTTCG
>JBOFRK010000228.1:0-4122 GCA_051650945.1 Alphaproteobacteria bacterium | reverse complement strand
CGCCAGAAATCGCTGCTGTGCGCGTTCCTCCGTCTGCTTGAAGGACGTCACAGTCTAGGCGAATTTGGCGCTCTCCCAGCGCGGCAAAATCCATCACAGCGCGTAAGGAACGCCCAATGAGGCGCTGAATTTCATGGGTTCGTCCAGATTGCTTGCCCTTTGCAGCTTCTCGATCTGTCCGGCTGTGGGTTGCCCGGGGCAGCATGCCATATTCAGCCGTCACCCAGCCTTTTCCAGAGTTTTTCAGGAAATGGGGAATTTTTTCTTCAACACTTGCGGTGCACAACACGTGGGTGTCTCCAAACTGCACCAGGCAAGAGCCTTCCGCATGCTTAGAGCCGGGGATTTGGAAATGAATGGAACGCAAGGTTTCGGGGCTGCGAGAAAGGGCGCGGGACATACATTCAATCCTTTGTTTAAAAAAAGCGGATAACCATTGATTTTTCCTTCCCTGGTTACTACATTTTAGAGAAGAAAAAAAGAAAAGTTTTTCTGATTTGCTAAAAAAAGGTGTCTCCTCATGTTTCTCGATCCACGCTCTACAGAGGTATTTCGTTGTATTGTAGAGGCTTATATGGAAACCGGTGAACCCATCGGGTCACGCACCATTTCTAAACGCTTGGGGCTTTCCCTATCCCCTGCAACCATTCGAAATGTGATGTCAGATCTAGAGACCACCGGGTTGTTGTTTTCACCCCACACCTCTGCCGGGCGCCTTCCAACAGAAGCGGGGCTGCGGCTTTTTGTGGATGGTTTGATGGAATTTGGCGATCTTCCCACCGCAGAACAGGATCAACTGGAAGAGCGGTGTCGCGCCAGGGGAAAAAGCCTTGAACAGCTATTTGAAGAAACAACCTTAACCCTTTCAGGGCTTTCGAGGTGCGCTGGCCTGGTGCTGGCTCCCAAAACGGAAGCTCCCCTTAAACACCTGGAGTTCGTTTATCTGAACAAAGGGCGCGCCATGGTTGTGATGGTGACGGAAGACGGGATGGTTGAAAACAGAATTTTGGAAATCTCTCCCCATCTCTCCCCCTCTCATTTAACGGAGGTAAGCAACTACCTCAACCGGTGGGTGGTGGGGAAGCGCCTGGAAGAGGCAAAAACTTTCGTCGAAAAAGAAATGAAGCACCAACGGACACAGCTTGACCACGTAGCGGCTCAAGTGATTGAAGAAGGTTTGGCGCTGTGGGGTGGGGAAGGCAGCAGACGAACCCTCATCATCAAAGGACAAGCCCATTTGCTGGAAGAAGTCAAAGCTGTTGAAGATTTAAAACACTTACAAAGCTTGTTTGAGGCCTTGGAAACCCAAGAAGAGCTTCTCGACCTTCTCGACATGACCATTGAAGCGGATGGCGTTCAAATTTTTATTGGGTCTGGGACCCCTCTTTTCCAGCTTTCGGGGAGTGCCATGATTATTGCACCCTATGGCAAGCTGAATGGCCATGTGGTGGGAGCGATTGGGGTGATCGGCCCCAAACGCATGAATTATGGCCGCATCATTCCCATGGTCGACTACACAGCCAAGCTCCTTGGGCGTTTGATCAGCTAAACAAAATTCGTCCAAAGGTGCCGTAATCAGAGGCAATTTTTGCACTGCGCTTTGCTTTTTTTGCCCATTAGCCTAAGGCATGGGTGTAATTTTTGATCTTTTTTCCTTTCTCTGCGATCAATTTTTTTTAAAAAAACAAACATAAAATCCGTGAAAATATTTAAAATTCAAAGGATTAAATGTAGCTTCTGTCTTGTTTGGCTATCTTATTGTGGCCTTGAAAAGGTGATTTTTTTTCTGAAAAACCTGCCATTATTTCAACCCTTTTTTAACTTTTTAAAGGAATAATAAAGTACTTTAAAAAATAAAAAATGAATATTTTTGAAATAAAATGTTTTTTTAAAATCGATTTTAAGTTATTTTTAATATTGCTTATAAAAATAAAACTAATAATAAGACGCGAATTAAAGGTCGTTATAAAAGAGGTAGGCGTAATATGACAATGGATGTAAAGAATTTTGAAATTTCGGAAAACTATTCTCCTTCGGAAAGCGAGCCTTTTATGAGTCCGCTTCAAAAAGAATATTTTCGGATGAAGTTGGTCCAATGGAGAAAAGATTTGCTTCAGGAATCTTTGTGCACCCTCCAACATCTCCAAGAAGATTCTCGGTATGAGCCAGATCCTGCTGATCGTGCTTCTTTTGAAGAAGGACTTTCCATTGAGCTGAAAGCCAGGGACCGGGAGCGCAAGCTGATCATGAAAATTGATGAGGCCTTGCAGCGTTTGAAAGATGGAAGCTATGGCTATTGTGAAGAGACAGGGGAGCCTATAGGTATCCGCCGCTTAGACGCAAGGCCTATTGCGACTCTCAGCCTAGAAGCTCAAGAGAAGCACGAACGCCAGGAGAGAGTTCACCGGCATGACTAGAAAACTTTTGGTTCTCAAAAAGATGGGATAAAAGGAATGTGTAGTTGGGGAGGCGAAAATCCTCCTCATCTATCTGATGAGGCTTATTTTTGGCGGAATTTAATTCGCCCTTTTGTGAGGTCATAGGACGTCATTTCGACGTTTACCTTGTCTCCTTCTAAAATTCGAATTCGGTTTTTCCTAATTTTTCCAGATGCATAGGCCGTGATGATAAGGCCTGTTTTATCAAGTTTAACGCGAAACTGGGTATCGGGAAGGCACTCTTCCACGACGCCTGTAAATTCTATGAGCTCTTCTTTCGACATAACGAGCGTCTTTATTCCCTCTAGCAATATGGCAAATAAAAAACGAATCAACATTCATTTCTGAACCGACATTCTTTGCTTGTTTTGATGAAAAAGTAAAGGAGAAATTTGAAGGAGTTCTCGATTCCTTCTTTTTTTATCAAAAAAGTTAACTGAACGTTAAGTTTTTCAACAGCTTTTAAAAAAAATCTAGGAAGGGGCTTGAATTTTTTTTAAAAAAAGGATTTCATAATCTGGGCTGGCTCCCCTGTATTAGCGGCTAAAGGGGTTGATATAGTTTAAAAAAGTGAGGAGTAGAAATGCATGAGTGATGTAAAAGAACGTGTTAAGCAATTGGTTGCAAAACATTTTGGTGTAAAAGAGATTGATATTACGGACGGCGCTAGTTTTACTGACGACCTTAATGCCGATAGCTTGGATACCGTTGAATTTATGATGGCAATTGAAGAAGAGTTTGAAGTAGAGGTTCCAGACGAAGAAGCTCAAAAAATTCATACGCTTAAAGATGCTGTCGCCTTCATTGAGAGACTCAAGGCTGCGGCCTAAGTTTTTTTGATGGGTCGGTTATTGACTTTTCGAAGCGTTTCATCTTGTTGAAGGATTGTCTTGCATGGGTGTAGGTACGAGACGAGTTGTTGTCACGGGACTTGGAGCGATGTCTCCTTTGGGAACTGATTTGAAAACAACTTGGGATAACTTAATCCGGGGAAAATCTGGCATCTCGCCTATCTCTGGTTTTGATGTATCTGATCTTCGTTCTCAGATTGCGGGGCAAATTCCTCGAGGACCTGGTGGTTTTGCCCCTGATACATGGGTTTCTCCGAAAGAGCAAAAAAAAATGGGGGATTTTATCCTCTATGCGTTGGCTGCAGCTGAAGAAGCTTTGGCAGATGCAAACTGGAAGCCTGAGTCTGAAGAAGACAGAGAGCGAACCGGTGTTATTATTGGCTCTGGTATTGGCGGGCTGCCGGGTATCTATGACACATCTGTGGTATTAAAAGAACAAGGCCCCCGACGGGTGAGTCCTTTTTTTATACCGTCTTGCCTGATTAACTTGGCATCAGGCCATGTTTCCATTCGTTATGGTTTCACAGGCCCCAACCACGCGGTTGTGACGGCGTGTTCAACGGGGGCTCATGCCATCGGAGATGCGTCGCGTTTGATCATGTTCGGGGATGCGGATGTGATTTTAGCTGGTGGTACAGAAGCTTCTGTCTGCCGAATTGGCGTTGCTGGATTTGCTGCAGCCAAAGCCCTTTCGACTGCTTTTAACGACACCCCTGAAAAAGCTTCAAGACCTTGGGACAAAAACCGGGATGGTTTTGTCATCGGGGAGGGGGCAGGGTTGATGGTGCTGGAAGAATTAGAGCACGCTAAGAAACGTGGCGCTCGCATTTATG
>JBOFRK010000227.1:0-4916 GCA_051650945.1 Alphaproteobacteria bacterium | reverse complement strand
AACACCTCAAGCGGGTCCTCCAGTTGGGGCCCAAGGGGATGTTGCGGATGCGCAAAATCAATCTCCTTCTGGGAAGCAAGTAACTGAAAAAGAAGAAGAGGCAGAATTTGAGGAAGTTCAGAAAAAGATTCGAGAGCAGGTAGAACAGAACCCTGAACTTAAAGAGCTTGCTGAAAATTTAGTTATGGATGTCACGGATGAAGGATTGCGGATTCAATTGGTGGACCGCTACAAGAAGCCTATGTTTGCAACAGCCAGCAGCCTCCTTTATACAGATGCGCTCAAACTTTTATCTTTAGTTGGGCAAAGCATTATTTCGCTCCCCAATAAAATAAACATTTCCGGTCATACTGACGCGTTTCGCTATAGCAAGAGCAGTGGCTATTCAAACTGGGAGCTTTCGGCTGATCGTGCGAATTCTGCAAGGCGTACATTAGAAACAATTGTTGGTTCTGGAAAAATTGCGCAAATTTCTGGAAAGGCGCATACAGAACCTTTTGTTGCAAACAATCCCAATGATCCAGCCAATCGCCGGATTAGTATTGTGTTGGTACGTCGAGCTGGAGGAGGGAAAAAGAAAGAGACGTCTGGAGCAGCAGCAGAAAAAAAAGCAGAACCCTCCCAGTTAGGAAATGAGCCCGAAAAAGCAAAAAGCGAGAGCGAAAGAAAGCAGGAAAAACCTGCTTCCCCTCGCCCAGATCCTACGAGGCTTTTTCAGTAGCCAGCTTTTTTCCGGGGGCTAGTTCTTCCTGTTTGCTGTAAACCTCCTTGATCCAAAACGTTATGATAAAGGCAGTTATCATAGCTCCTAAGATGGTCACCAAAGCCCACGTATAGTTTTGAACACTGTAAACCCCAGGTGTCTGGGCAAACAGATCAAGCAGGTAGCCCACGAGGGGGATGAAGATCACGCCACTGAGCATGCAGATCATGTTGTGAAACCCACCTGCTGTGGCACTGATTTCCCGTGGGTTGATGTTGCAAACCATGGAAAAGCACAGGATCTGGCCTCCCAAAAAGAATCCAAAGAAAAACAGTGTGGTGGAGAGCATCCAAAGGGACATGTCCGTAAGGTAGAGAATGGAAAAAAAGGTTAAAATTGATCCTGCGGACCCTATCAACAAAATAGGCTTATATCCTTTGAGCCAGTGGGCAAGCAAAGGCAGGATAGGAGAACCAATTCCCATACCAATATAGATAATCGAGGCTGTTGCCGCGGCAACAGTTCGATCAACTTGGTAAACTTCTGCAAGAAACTTGGTCCCCCACATATCTGCGAATGCAGAAAGAGGAACGTACATCAAGATTCCGTGGAAAGAAATGAGCCATGTTTGGGGCTTTTTTAGGATAATTTCAAGGGATTGTAAGAAAGAATAACTTTGTTCAGGTTGCTCAACCTCTTTTGATGCTTTAGAGTCTGCGACAGGTTTGTCTCTTACAATCAAAAGCACCAAAGCAAACAAGCCAAAGCCTATGATGGCAAGCATCCAGATGGTTTGTTGCCAGCCGAGCAGTTGAACCATGCGAAACAAGGGTGCACTTCCGCCCACTGCGCCTGCGGTTCCAATGCATAGGGAGAGCCCTACAACTAAGGGCAATTTTTCAGAAGAAAACCAAATGGTCCCAATTTTTAAGCAACTGAGAAATCCAAAAGCAGACCCAGCTCCTATAAAAAGCCGCCCGATAGAAGCTTGGGAGATGCCTGTAGCTGTCGCAAAAAGAATGCTTCCTAATGTGCACAGCAAGGTTGCAAGGGATAACATCTTTCGAGGGCCAAATTTATCAAGCAAAGACCCTGCCGGGATTTGCAAGAAAGCATAGGCATTGTAATAAAAAGCAGAGATTGCCCCCAGTGCTGCACATTCCACAGAAAAAGCAGACATAAGTTCATCGGTCATGACGCTGGGTGAGACGCGTTGGGCAAATTGATAGCCGTAGAAAATTGCAGCACAAGCCCAAATTAACCAAGCTTTCAATTCAATCTCTTTCTTCTCATCTAAATGCATCTTCAGCAAACTCCGCTAATTTCAAAATATCTCACACGTCACGTGCATTTTTTTATGTCACAAAAAAACACAATCTTTCGAAAATAAAACAAAAAATGTTGAAAGCAAAGTAAAATCTTAAGGTCCTTTTGGAATTTTCTTTTTTTCCCTAATGTAATCGCGTTGATCATACTTCTGTGGGCTTATTAGGAGAAAACTATGTTGCGCATCCTTTAAGGTAAAAAACTGTTTATAAACAAATAATTTTATTATTTTTTTGCCAATTCCTGTCATTTTTTGATAGGCGTATCTTTTAAATTAATTCTGGAGATAATTTTATGGCACGCAAAATTAGGCAATCTGAGCCAGAACGTTTTACTATTAATCCATACCATCACAATCTGGGACTGAACACCTAGTCTAGACTCTTTTTTAAATTTAGTCCGTTCCAGAAAGCGAAGCCCACTTATTCCCCAAAAAATTTTTTAAGTGGTGGTGGGAAACTTCTTCCGTCCCTCCGGGGGGCAGGTTACCTAACAGAAAAGGTCCATAAGAAATGCGAATGAGCCGACTCACAGAAAGGCCAGCATATTGCATAACCCTCCGGATTTCTCGATTTTTTCCCTCCATTAATGTAACGCTCAACCATTTGTTGCGTTTTTCTACCTCCCCAGACGCATCTAAAGAGGCCTCAATGGGCCCATAGTTGAATCCATCGATGGTAATCCCTTGCTGAAGATGTTCTAAAAAGCCTCGAGGTATTTCGCCAAAAAATCTTACCCGATAACGACGTTTCCAGCCAGTAGAAGGAAGCTCTAAAAAGCGAGAAAGCTCTCCATGATTGGTTAGCAGCAGTAATCCTTCTGAATTGAGGTCGAGGCGACCCACGGATATAACCCGTGGCATAGCCTGGGGCAATGCTTCAAAAACCGTAGGACGTCCGTGGGGATCGTGATGGGTCGTCAAAAGCCCCGCTGGTTTGTGAAACCGCCATAACCGAACCCGGGGTGATTCAACAGGAACGGCATTTCCATCAATTTTCAAAAAAACGGTGTCTTCCCATTTCATGAAAAAAGCGGGGGTTTCAACTAAATTTTCTTTAAATGTAACCCTTTTTTGCTCAATCAAAACCTCAGCTTGCCGTCTTGAACAAAGACCTAAGCGTGCCATCATTTTTGCGATACGCTCAGGCCGTGATGCACAGGGCAAGGGAATTTCGTGGGACATCATTAGCCTTTTATTTTTTTCGAGTTTTAAATGACCATATCTGCTTCTCCTTTATAATGCTTTAGGATCAACGGCTCAATCACCTTTTTAAAAAAAACCAATGAGATCGGAAAAAGATTTCCAGTGATGGCTGCGTTCACCTGGGCTATCTACCATTTTGAAAAATTGGACAAACATAACCTCAAAAAAAGCACCTCTTCTTTGCAAGAAGGGGAAGAGCTCTTTTCTGAGGCAGCATAGAAAAATTCACGCCTAAGGCTGCAGAATGTTTTCATCTTTGCCTTGTTCAAGCACAATGCCATCATTTGTTATTGTCACTTTAAGGCCAATAAATTCGCCTAAGACGCCTATGCCAGAAAGACAAACCGATGTATTCCAAGAAGAACTAGGGTCCGTTCGATCTAGAGAAATTGCTGTATATTCTGGTTGAAGGATATGGTCAAGAGCCGTATGCCATTTATTGCTGCAAGCTAGATCCGGGTCCTTAACCTGAATGGTTTTGAAAATTGCTCCCTTATCATCCAACAATTCTAGCTTATGATCTATTTTTCCAAGCACCTTTGGGGTTTTGAAAGATCCTGCTGTGTGCACTTCAGTTACTTTGCTGTGGTTAGAAAGCTCTGTAAGCCGAACCGTATAGCTTGATTGGTTAAGGTATACAGCGAACATAGAATATATGCCCGCTGCAGATGCTGTCGACACCCCCCCCAACAAGCAGAAAAAAAGGATTAAGCGCTTCATAGGTGTAAACATGAATTTCTCCTCCGTAAATTTTTTACTTTTATAATAACCTGCTGACGCCTTGTTTGAGGGTGACACCCTCATTTTTAATTTCCACATCAAAGCCTAAAAATTCTAACAAATGAGCGGAAATGCAAGCATTTTTGCTCCAATTTGTTTGAACTTCTTGGCCAGGCTTTTGTTCTTTTTTTGGCGTGATATCTGTTAAACTCACCAAATCCTGGACGTTAAAAAAGTCCACGAGAGTTTCTTTCGCGCACCCTTGGTGTTGGTCTGTAATCACAAGAATTTTAAAAGGATCTGTTTCATTCTCTTTATAAAGCGTTAGTCTGTGATTAACCCGTTCCCCTATCCTTCTAATCGTTTCAACTTTTCCACCGTGGCCAAGCGTTGTCCGCTTATTTCCATCAGATAACTCCTCAAGGACAACCCGATAGCCTGAAAGGTTGAGGTAAGTACCATACATTTCTGCCGAAGCACCAGAAACTAAACACAAGAAAAAGATTAAGGAAGCTTGAATTTTTAAAGCAGGTAGCATCGTTTTAAAAGCCTTTTAATACGTTGTTTTTATATATTTATTTTCTATCAAGAACGTAAAGAAAGGCTTAAAAATAATGGGTTAGATTTAAACTATTGTATAGGGCCTGGAGGCTTCGGCTTATAGAAAAACAAAACCTCCTTAAGGGAAAGCGCCGCGCACCCAGCATAGGCTGCATCCAAGTAAAATGCGGTTTGGTTTTTAAAGGATTGGGGGCGTTTGGACTGATCTCTTCTGAGCTGATCTCCCTGAAATCCAAGGAGGCCCTTTATAGAGGGGATCTTTTTTTGTGGGCAAAGACCTTGTTTTCATGATCTTTTTCCCGTGTGTCTGATAGACAGCTTGAGAAGAGACGCGTTGAACCTCTGGAATCGCAGATAAATTAGGCGTCATTGTGTGTTTCTTGACCCAGGCAGGAGGAGGGG
>JBOFRK010000226.1:0-4458 GCA_051650945.1 Alphaproteobacteria bacterium | reverse complement strand
CGATGCGGAGGGGCGCTTAATTCTTGCGGACGCCCTGTGGTATACCCAAGATCGCTTTAACCCCAGGTATATCGTGGACCTTGCAACCCTCACCGGCGCTATGCGAGTGGCCCTGGGAGAGGCTTACGCAGGATTGTTTGCAAATGATGATACCCTGGCCGAGCAGCTGGCCAAAGCAGGTGAAGCCGTTGGGGAACCCCTCTGGCGATTACCCCTCGCGAAAGCCTATGACAAAGTCATCAACAGCCCTGTTGCGGATATGAAAAACATTGGAACCCCCGGCTATGGCGCGGGAAGCATTACCGCAGCCCAATTCCTCCAACGGTTTGTCAACAAAAAAGCCTGGGCACACCTGGACATTGCAGCAGTAGACATGGCTTCAAAAGACACGCCTTTGTGGGCGAAAGGAGGTGGAACGGCTTTTGGTCTTCGTTTGTTGAATCGATGGGTTGAAACCCTGGAACAGAAGCAATAGAAAACTCATCAAATTAAAGTGGAACCATGACGGCTGCAATTTTTCAAGACCAAACGCCCGTGCGTTCCAAAGATTTGTTGGTGGAGCAGTTTGAAAAAAGCTGTAAACCAGAGCAAAAAATAGGGTTAGAAGACGAAAAATTTATCTATACGGAAGCCAACTTCCAAAGGCTTGGGTATGAAGCTTCCCCTGGCGATTTCTCGATCCCCACCTTGCTGAAAGAGATGGCGCATAACCAGCCAGGTTGGGAACCCGTTTTGGAGGAAAACAACTGGATTGGCCTTTCAGGGAAACAGACGCTGGGAATGATCAGTCTTGAACCAGGGGGACAGCTTGAATTTGCAAGCCATCCATGGACCTCCCTTCATGAGCTTTGGGAAAATTATCAAAGCTACCTCCGGCTGTTAAGCCAGGTTACCCAGCAGCAGGGCCTTTTGGTTTTAAACAGCGGGGTTGATCCGTTAACCCCCTTGTCAGCAGCACCCCAAGTGCCCAAACAACGCTATAACGTGATGCGTTCTTATATGCCTCAACAAGGAACTTTGGGTCTTTGGATGATGCATCAAACCTGCACCACCCAACTTAGCTTTGATTTCGCAACAGAGCGAGATATGGTTCAAAAAATGCGCTTGGGGTTGCTGCTCCAGCCCCTGGTGACGGCCCTCTTCGCCAATTCGCCTTTTTGTGAAGGGAAGCTGAACGGTTATGAGAGCTATCGGGCCCATATTTGGGCACAAACAGACCCTCATCGATGTGGTACTTTACCGTTTGTTTTTGAAGCTGGGATGGGCTTTGAGCGCTATGTTGACTATGCCTTGGATGTCCCCATGTATTTTCTTTACCGGGAAGGTGTGTATCACCCGGTTCAAGAGAGCCTCACGTTTCGACAGTTTATGGAAAATCCAAAAAAGGCGCCCCTCCCGACAGAGCCGCTTCTTTCAGACTGGCAACTGCACTTAACAACGCTTTTTCCAGATGTGCGCCTTAAAAATGTAATCGAAATGCGAGGAGCAGACAGTTGTTCTCCAGAAGACGCCATGGCCTTGGCAGCGTTTTGGGTAGGGCTGCTCTATCATGCACCCACAGCTAAAGCGGTGGAAACGCTGCTGAAAAGTTGGAATATTGAAGCGTTGCTTGATTTAGCTGGCCAAGTCCCCCGCCTGGGTATGGGCTCAAGCCTTAGGGGAAAGACACTTTTTCAATGGGCAGAGCAACTTTTGCCCCTCATCTACCAAGGGTTGGTTGGCAGAAACCTGGGAGAAGAAGTTTTCTTCGCACCCCTTGAACAGCTGCTGGAAGCCAAAACTTCACCAGCGGGGCTCCAAAGACTGATCTTTCAAGAAACAGGTAACCTAGAGCCTGTCTTGGCTTACCTTGCTTCTTAAAATCTTAAAAATTTAACGTATTTTTTCCCCTTGACGATCATCCCATGGGTTCTTACAACAGAGGGAGAAGGTATCTGTTAAAACTCCGTGGAGGTTATACGTGGTTCGTCTGTTTTCTGTTAGGCCTCTTGGGGCTTTGTTAGCCATGTGTTTTTTACAAACAGCTTGCGATACTCTTGACAGCACCTCTCCCACTTCCTCCGGTGAAACAACCCCTCAACCTGAGCTGGTTTCTCGCAAAGACAGGCGCTACAAAAACACAGGAAAGCTTTTTGGCGAGCGGGGGATTTCCCTTGGCACCCAAGAGGACGAAACAGGAATCGGCGTAAGCGCCTATCTCTGGCGCGGCACCCTAGATGTTTTGGCACCGTTTCCCCTTCAAACCACAGATCCTTTCGGAGGTTTGGTGACAACGGATTGGTATACGCCGCCCTCAACATCCAACGAGCAGTTTAAAGTGAATGTGGTGATTTTGTCCCGGCAATTGCGCTCAGACGGGTTGAACGTTCGGGTACTGAGGCGAGAAAAAACAACAGGAGGCGCTTGGAAGGAGACGCCAGCCCACAGCAGCTTGCAAAGACATTTTAAGGAAGTGATTTTGTTGCGAGCCCGCGACCTCAAGGCTAAAGAACACGAGCGTTAAGATTGAAAGACACCAGCATGACGGAAGATAAACGAACAGAGCGCTATCAGGTTCAGCAGGTTGAGGCCAAATGGCAAAAAGCTTGGGAAGATTCAGCTTGCTTTCGCGCTGAGGATGAAAATCAGACAAAGCCTCGTTATTACGTGCTGGAAATGTTCCCTTACCCTTCAGGTAAGATCCACATTGGTCATGCCAGAAATTATGCTTTGGGAGACGTGATGGCGCGCTATCGCTGGGCCCTTGGGTATAACGTGCTGCACCCCATGGGGTGGGATGCTTTCGGCCTTCCGGCGGAAAATGCAGCCTTTCAGCGCAAGATTCACCCCAAAACATGGACCTACAAAAACGCTGCTGAAATGAAGGAAAGCCTGAAGACCATGGGGTATTCCTATGATTGGTCCCGGGAGATTTTTTCATGCTCTCCAGACTATTACACCCACGGCCAAAAAATGTTCCTGGATTTTTATAAAGCGGGGCTGGCGTATCAAAAAGAAGCTTTTGTAAACTGGGACCCCGTTGAGAACACGGTGTTGGCCAATGAACAGGTGGTGGATGGAAAAGGGTGGCGTTCAGGAGCACCTGTGGAGCGCCGTTTGCTGTCCCAGTGGTTTTTGAAAGTCACAGAATTTGCAGATGACCTGTTGCTTGCGCTTCGCAATTTGCCTGGATGGCCAGAGCAGGTCAAGACCATGCAAGTGAACTGGATTGGCCATTCAACAGGGGCTCAGCTTGAATTTGAGCTGGCGGAAGATCCAGAGGCAGGACCTCTTTCCATTTTCACTACCCGCCCAGAGACCCTGTTTGGGGCCTCTTTCTGTGCTATATCTCCAGACCACCCGCTCTCAGCCAGGTGGGCCAAAGATCGCCCTGATCTTCAGGCTTTTATCGAAGATTGTCGCCAAAAAGGAACCTCCACGCAGCTGATTGAGACGGAAGAAAAGCGGGGCATTTTTACAGGGTTTCATGTCAAGCATCCCTTGATTGAAGGCAAGCTGCTCCCCATTTTCATTGCCAACTATGTCTTGCTTGAGTATGGCACAGGCGCCGTTTTTGGCTGCCCCGCCCATGATCAGCGGGATCTTGAGTTCGCCAAGAAATATGACCTTCCCATTGTGCCCGTGGTGTATGATCCAGGCCAAACAGAAGGACAACCGCTTCAACAAGCCTATACAGACGAAGGGGTTATGATCCATTCAGATTTCTTGGATGGGCTCAGCACGTTGGAAGCTAGAAAAACCATCGTGACACACTTGACGGACCTCCAGAAGGCCCAAAGGAAGACGGTCTATCGCCTTCGGGATTGGGGTGTTTCCCGGCAACGGTATTGGGGATGCCCTATCCCCATGATTCATTGCACAGACTGTGGCGTGGTGCCGGTTCCAGAAGATGAGCTTCCCGTGCTGCTCCCGGAGGATGTAAGCTTTGATAAGCCTGGAAATCCGCTGGAGCACCACCCCACCTGGAAACACGTTAACTGCCCTGCTTGCGGAAAAGCGGCGCTTCGGGAAACGGACACCTTTGATACTTTTTTTGAGTCTTCTTGGTATTTTATACGGTTTTGCAGCCCAAAAGACCCGCGGCCATTTGATGCAGCCCAAGCAGAAAAATGGCTTCCGGTAAACCAATATATCGGCGGTATTGAGCACGCTGTTTTGCATTTGCTGTATGCTCGCTTTTTTACACGGGCCCTCAGCCGATGTGGACATTTGAATATCTCTGAGCCCTTTGAGCAGCTCTTCACCCAAGGCATGGTCTGCCATAAGACCTATAAAGACCAACAGCATCAGTGGCTTTATCCAGAAGAAGTTATCTTAAACGATCAAGGCGAATCCCTAAAAAAAACGGATAGGAGCCCGGTGGTGGTGGGGCGCTCAGAAAAAATGAGCAAATCAAAGCACAATTTGGTGAGTGTGGAGGCCATTGTCTCCACCTATGGTGCTGATGCAGCCCGCCTG
>JBOFRK010000225.1:0-1227 GCA_051650945.1 Alphaproteobacteria bacterium | reverse complement strand
TGGCGAAAAAATTGAGCAAGCTTTGGGCCAAAATTTGCATAAAAATTATCCAGTTATTGACCGTTTTGACAACGGAGTGGTGACGAGCATTAAAAGCATTGATCTAAACGCCAAAACCTACCAAGATGCCAAGAAATTGCAGCGAACCTTAGAAAAATATGTCGATAAAGTGGCAGATTTTAGGGGAGATATTTTTGCGGGACAGCCTGTATCAGCAGAAAAAATAACCTTACGAGCTTTAGATTTAGCTATTCCTAACAGAGGTACAGTTACACAACAGAAAATTTTAAGGGAGCTTATCGATTATGGAAAAATAAAAAATGTTGTTGTTAATCCAATTATTTTTAAATAATTAAAAGGTGCTGTTTTTATGAAAACTTCTTCTGTTTATTTGACTAATGATGTTTTACGAATTCTAACACATGCAGAGACAACCGTTGGGCTCACAACAGCACACGGTCCCATTTTTTTTTTAACACTTATGGATGGCCCTTTAGAGCTTGGCAAAAAAGTCTTAGAGGCTTTTGATGGCTTCATTCCTATCATACCGCACCCAAAAAATCAAGAAGAGCATCGGGTTGAATATCAGAGATACTGCGAAAGAATGAAAATTAAATCTTGGCGTACGTTCGCAAAAAACAGCAAGATTTTAGATTTAAAAATGGATAAAAAATACAAAATAACAATAATTCCAACTAAAAATTTGCTTGCAGCAAATATAAAAGGAGGTAATTTCAGCTTTCTTCCAGAAAAAACCCGCCTTTGTTCCACGGATCCGGAAGAGCTTGGACGCGCCATTTTAGCTGCCTTTGAAGATTGTGAATAAAACTTCTTGAAGCGCCTCCTCTCTTGCTTTTTCTTCCTCCTCCATACCCTGGCGAATGCAAGGGTTCTGGTGCCTGTTGAGGAAATTACTGCCGCCAAGGCTGGCGTGCAGGCCGTGGCTGCCTCAACGGTTGTAGGCACCCTGAACCACCAGGGGAATGTGGGCAAAGCGGTGGAGGACATGGCCAAACCCGAGGCGTTGAAATCCATTGGCACAGCCATCGCGACCGCGGGGCTGGTGGGCCCAGCCCCTGAAGGCGGGGTTTTTTCCGCGAATTTTGCAGAAAATCTGGCGGCCCACGGGGCCCAGCACCTCAGCTATGGCTTGAAAGCTGGGGCCATTTCCTTTGCCATCAACGGCGGGAGTGGGCAGGACGCTCTGAAAGGCGCAGGCCTCCTGGC
>JBOFRK010000224.1:0-1383 GCA_051650945.1 Alphaproteobacteria bacterium | reverse complement strand
TGGCGAAAAAATTGAGCAAGCTTTGGGCCAAAATTTGCATAAAAATTATCCAGTTATTGACCGTTTTGACAACGGAGTGGTGACGAGCATTAAAAGCATTGATCTAAACGCCAAAACCTACCAAGATGCCAAGAAATTGGAGCGAACCTTGGAGAGATATGTCGATAAGGTGGCGTGGTTTGAGGGGAGCACATTTGCAGCCAAACCCATAAAATTAGAAGAAATAAGGCTTCGAGCTTTGGACTTGGCCATTCCCCATTCTGGGACTCCTGCGCAGCAACAAATTTTTAAAAATTTAGTTGATTACGCAAAAAACAAAGGCGTGACCGTCAATTCTATTATCTTTCAATAAAGGGGAGAGAAAACATGAAAATGGCATCCATTTATTTAAGCAAAGATGTTCTTCGAATCGTTACTTTTTCGAAAACAACTGTTGGACTTTCGAGTGCTTATTATCCCATTTTCTTTTTAAAAATTTCAGATGCACCTTCAGAAATTGGCAAAAAAGCTCTGGAGGCTTTAGATGGGTTTACGGTTGGGGTTCCACACCCTAAAAATCAGGAAGAACATCGTCTAGAACTTCAACAATTTTGCGAAAGGATGCAAATTAAGTCCTGGCGTGGATTTTTAAAAGGAACAAAAGAGGTAGATTTAGAATTAGAAACTAGTGGGCTAATCAAAATTACCCCCATGATAAATTTTATCGATGCAAAAATTAAAGGAAGAGGTGATTTTTATTGGTTATATGAAAAAACCCGCCTCTCTTCCACAGATCCGGAAGCGCTTGGCCTAGCTATCTTGGCAGCTTTTGAGGATTGTGAATAAATTTTCTTGAAACGCCTCCTCTCCTGCTTTTTCCTCCTCCTCCACACCCTGGCGAATGCCAGGGTTCCTATGCCTGTTGAGGAAATTTCTGCCAAGGCTGGCATTCAAGCAGCCACAATCGCCACGGGAGGTGCTGGGGGGCCTGCGGCCCAAGCTGCAACGGCCATGGGGTTTGGCGCGGAAGGGGCTGCATTTCTTGCCGCCAAGGCTGGAGTTCAGGCCGTGGCTGCATCAACCGTCGTGGGCACGATGAACCACCAGGGCAACCTGGGCAAAGCTCTGGAAGATCTGGGTAAGCCCAAGGCTTTGAAGTCCATCGCCACAGCCATCGCGACGGCTGGTTTAACGGAAGGCCTTGCAGTGAGGCTGGAAATTCCCACAACGCAGCTCACCACCTTGGGCGAGCATGCGCGCGCTGCGGGCCTGAAAGCTGCAATTTCCGTGCCGTTGCAGGCCACCCTTGGGGGCCAGGCCTTTGAGAAAGCGCTGCTTTCCGGCGCCACCACCTTTGCTGCCGACACCCTGGGAGGTGTTGCCTCGCAACACCTTGGAGAGGCT
>JBOFRK010000223.1:0-6463 GCA_051650945.1 Alphaproteobacteria bacterium | reverse complement strand
TTTTGTTGAGCTGATTGGATTTTAACCTGCTGTTGGTAGGAAGAGAGCGTTTTTTGGGATCCAACCAGGGCGTCTTCTGTTTCTTGGAAAGCTACCTGGAGGGTTTCGAGGTAGGCAAGAAGGGCCTCTTGGTGTTCTGCTTCAGCGGCGCGTACTTCTTGCTGAATTCTTCCTCCGTGGAAAAGAGGGGCTGTTAACCCTCCCCCAAACCCGCCGCTAAACGCACGTTTGGTGAGGAGCGTGCCGCTGTGAAGGGATTCAAATCCCAAAAAAGCAAGCAGGTTAATTTGTGGAAAAAATTGCGCTTCCGCAACCCCAACATCTGCGTTGCGCGCTCTCAATTCTTGTTCAGCTCGCTCAATATCTGGGCGCTGTTTCAGCAAATGGGAAGGAAGCGCTTGGGTTTTTACCTCTGGAAGATGGATTTGCTCCAGGGATTTCCCTCGCGCAATGGGGGAAGGGTTACGCCCCAGAAAAACGCAAAGTGCGTTTTCTTCTTGGGCAACTTGATGCTGCAGCTTTGAGACGCCTTGGGCAGCTTGGGCCGTGCTTGTCACAGCCTCTTGCACGTCGAGAGATGACGAAAAGCCTTCTTGAAAGCGCCGCTGGACAAGGCGTTCATGCTCCCTGGAAAGGGACAAAAGCTCTTGAGAAAGGGCCAAAGCCCCGTCCAGGGCCCGCAGCGTGAAATAGCGTTGAGCGACAGCGGTCACCACCGTCAGCAGCACAATTTTTTGAGAAGCTTTTTCGGCGAGCAACGTTGCAAGGGCTGATTCTTCTTGCCGTTGCACCCGGCCCCAAAAATCGATTTCGTAGGAGAGGTTGATAGAGCCTTGGTGATTCCACTGGTAAGGGTTTTGAGCAGTCCCCCCTGCTCTAGTTTCTTGGGAAACTTTTGAGCGTTGAACCTGGGCAGAAAGATCTACCTGGGGGAAATAGCCGCTTTGGGCCACTCCTAACAAGGCTTCATATTTTTTCACCTGCTGGGCAGATCGTTGGAGGCTTTTGTTTTCTTGGGCTGCTGTATTGATGAGGGCGGTGAGCCGAGGGTCTTGAAAACGCTCCCACCAGGCTTGATGGTCTAACCCTGTTGAGTTCCCTGAAACCCCCGGCGTGCGCCACGTGCTTGGGATATCAGCTTTGGGAGGCGTATAATCATTGCCTACACGCAAGCACCCCGCCAGTAAAAGGGACAAGGGTAAAACAAGCTTTCTGTGATGGAACCTACGATTGAGGGAGATTAGCTTTAGCATGGTTCGTTTCTTTAGATTTTAAATTTTTTTGCATGAATTCGCTGAGCCTTTGGAAAAGCACATAAAAAAGCGGAATGAAAAAGAGGGCGAGGGAGCTTGCAAACACCATGCCTCCAATAAGCCCAGTCCCGATGGAATGGCGTCCATTGGCTCCCGCGCCAGAACTCAAAGCGAGAGGAACTGCTCCTAAAATGAAAGCGAGAGATGTCATGACAATGGGGCGAAACCGCAGTCGGGCTGCTTCAATGGCTGCTTCCACAATGGAAAGGCCCTCTTCACGCTTAATAATGGCAAACTCCACAATCAGGATAGAATTTTTGGAGGAAAGCCCTACAAGGGTTAAGAGCCCTATTTGAAAATAAATGTCGTTGGTAAGGCCTGCTAAAAACACCGCAAGCAGAGCTCCCAAAATTCCGAATGGAATGGCGCACAAAACAGAAATAGGAAGCAACAATTTTTCATAAAGGGCAGCAAGAATAAGAACTACCATAACCAATCCAAATGCCATGGCAAAGAGTGATTGATAACCCGTTTTCTTTTCTTGAAATGCTGCTCCTGCCCAGGAAAATTTCATATCTGCTGGCAAAACATCTTTAGCAATAGCTTCAATTGCTTGAATAGATTGCCCAGAGCTATAACCGGGTGTGCCAATTCCATTTAAATAGGCAGATACGCTTCCATTAAAATGGTTGATCATGATGGGACCTGTTGAGGGTGTGAGCGTCATCATCGCATCCAAAGGAACCATTGTCTGGGTCGTGTTGGAGCGCACATACATACGCTTCAAGTCATCTGCTGCAAGCCGATGGGGGGCGTCAGACTGAATTTGAACCTGGTAGACGCGCCCAGAGCTATTGAAATCGTTGATATAATAGCCACCATAATAAGTCGCAAGGGTTGCGAAAAGTTGATCGATGGGGACCCCTAACGCTTTCACTTTCTCCCGGTCAACGTCTGCCATATACTGGGGGAGTGTTGTTTGCAACGTGGTGCTGAGGCGCGCGATGGAGGGATGTTTTTTAGCAGCCTGAATAAACGCTTGGGTTACCGCTTCCACTTCTT
The DNA here is from genome assembly GCA_051650945.1 of Alphaproteobacteria bacterium. Taxonomy (GTDB): domain Bacteria; phylum Pseudomonadota; class Alphaproteobacteria; order Holosporales; family JBOFFI01; genus JBOFFI01. The sequence continues at coordinate 4,148 of JBOFRK010000223.1, read as the reverse complement.
GGATGCTTCGATTTCCCCTATCTTCTAGGTAAAATTCAAATCCAGCAACAGCTCCAAGACCTTGAATTGTAGGAGGATTAAACACCATCACCATGGCATCTTGGATTTGCGAAACTTTTTTGAAAAGTTCTGCTTGAATGGCAGGCGCTTTAAGAGAAGCAACCTTGCGTTCTTTCCAATTTTTTAAGACGACGAAAAGCGTTGCGCTCGAGGGGTTTCGTTGACCTGATAGTAGGTCAAACCCACCAAGATTTGTCACAAAATCAACAGCAGGGTGTTGTCTAGCAGTAGCTTCAAGCTGTTCTGCAATGATTTCCATTTTCTGAATCGTTGTGCCGGGGGGCGCACTAGCCGCCATGATTAAATAGCCTTGATCTTCTTCAGGGACAAGGCTGCTTGGGATCATCTTTCCTAAAAAACCGCAAGCGAAGAGGACGCCCCCAAAGCAAATAAGTCCTAAGAAAGATTTTCCAAGAAAATAGGCTACGCCATGGACGTAGGCGCGATGCAAATGGTCAAACCCAGCGTTAAAAATTTGGAAAAAGCGATTCGGGGCGGAAGGGGCTTTTTGCAAAAGCAGGGCTGAAAGGGCGGGGCTAAGGGTGAGCGCGACGATTCCAGAAAAGACAACAGAAATAGCGATGGTAATAGCAAACTGCTTGTAAAGTTGACCGACGAGTCCTCCTAAAAAACCGACGGGCACGAAAACGGCGCAAAGGATGAGGACTATGGCAATGACAGGTCCTCCTACTTCTTGCATAGCTTTGATGCTTGCCTGGAGAGGAGATAAATGTTCCTCGTGCATGAGACGCTCCACATTTTCCACCACGACAATAGCGTCATCCACCACAATTCCAATGGATAGTACCATCCCAAATAGGGTGAGAGTGTTAATTGAAAAACCAAGGGCTGCAAATCCAATTAAACATCCAATCAAGCAAATGGGGACAGCCAGGATGGGGATGAGGGTTGCTCGCCAGTTTTGGAGAAAAAGAAAGACGACTAAAAAGACAAGGACGACAGCTTCAAAAAGGGTGTGGACAACTTCTTCAATGGAAACTTTAATGAATTTCGTGGTATCGTAGGGAATTTCGTGGACAATGCCATGGGGAAAGCTTTTAGAAATCTCTTCCATCGTTTCTCGAATAAGCTGAGCAACGGCAAGGGCATTGGCGCCAGGTTGAAGGTATGTTGCCAGGATAAGGGTGGGAACCCCGTTGAGTTTTCCAATGAACTCATAGCTTTGTGACCCAAGTTCTGCGCGGCCAACGTCTTTGAGGCGGACAACTTCCCCATTAGAAGATGCTTTTAAGATAATCTGCTCAAATTCTTCTGGGCTGCTTAGTCTTCCTTTTGAAACGATACCATAGCTTTTTTCCATCAGGCTAGTGGAAGGGGGAAGCCCAATTCGTCCTGTCGCATATTGATTATTTTGCTCTCGAACGGCTTGAATGACATCGGATACAGATAAAGAGAGTTTTGCGAGTTTGTTGGTATCTAACCAGATTCGAATGGCATTTAAAGGATTGATAATCTGGGCATCACCAACACCTGGAAGTCGCTTAATCGCATCCAAAACATTGACGTTTACGTAAGCGGTAATACCCACCATGTCTATGCTCTGGTCAGGTGACTGAAACGTTACAATTTGGAGGATGCTGGTCGATTTTTTGTTAACGTTAAGCCCAATAGCTTTGACGTCTGCTGGAAGCTTAGGTTCGGCCAAGCTCACCCTGTTGCGCACATTCACCAAATTCATATCTGTATCAGAGCCAATATCAAACGTGACAGTTGTTGTCATGTCTCCTGTATTGGTATTGTTTGTGACCATATAAAGCATATTTTCCACACCGTTGATTTGGGTTTCAACGGGGGACGCAACTGTTTTAGAAAGGGTTTCTGCGCTGGCGCTGGGATAGCTTGTGCTCACAAAAACGGTGGGGGGCGCTATGGGTGGAAAAATATCGATGGGGAGCTTGAGTAGGCAAGAAAGCCCCACCAAAACAATAACCACAGAGAGCACGCAGGAAAAAATGGGGCGTCTGATAAAAAATTCGAACATGTACTTTTTTACTTAACTCTTTTTATAATTTCTTTGTTTTTTTGGAAGGCGTTGACGGTGGTGGCGCGACGGTGACCTTCATCCCAGGCTTCAGCCTGGCAACGCCGTCTAAGACAATTTTTTCTCCAGGGTTTAGACCTTCTTTCGCCCAAAACAAATTATCTTTCAAGGCTTTGCCTTTAATCACGCGGGGCGACACGCTTAAATCTGCTCCCAGGACAAAAACCAGGTATTGGTCGTTTTTTTGAACCACACTGCGATTCGGGATCACCATGGCTTGGGGGATGGGAGGGCTTTGAACCTTAAGTTTTACGAATTGGCCCGGTTTTAAAAGGTGGTGGGGGTTTGGAAAGGTCGCCCGCATCAAAAACGTTCCTGTTTCTTTGCGCATCAAAGGGTCTGAAAATGTGACAACGCCCGTTTCTGAATAGGGGGAGCCATCTGATAGAAAAAGCTTAGCCGTTAAAGGGCTTTCTTCGGGGCTTCTTTTTTGAAACAAACTTCGAGACTCCTGAAGCTCTTTATCCGTCACATAAAAATTAACATAAATAGGGTCTAGCTGGGTGATTTGGGTGAGGAGGCTGCTTTCACCAGTTCCTGGAATCACCAGATCCCCTTCATTTTTTTGGAAGATAGACGTGACGCCTGAAAGGGGAGAATAGATGGTCGTGTACTCTAAACTAAGGATGGCTTCTTTCAGCTGGGCTTCAGCAGATTGAATGTTGGCCTCAGCAACCAAAGCTGTTGCTTCTGCTTCATCAGCTTCTTTTTGGCTGACGGCCTTCTGTTTGGCGAGGGATTGAAGACGTAGATGATTTTTCCTTGCATTTCCATAAGTTGCTTCTGTTTCTGCCAGGAAAGCGCGTGCTTTTTGAACTTGAGCTTCAAAAGGACGCGGATCTATCGTGAACAGAAGATCTCCTTGTTTCACGGGTTGGCCTTCTTGGAAATGGCGTTTCAGAAGGACTCCTTCCACGCGACCCCTTACCTGAACCGTGCAATAGCTCTGGGTCTCTGCTGTAAATTCATGTTCCTGAGTAAGATTTTTTGCTAACACATCATGAAGTGTTACACAGGGTTCCATTGATTGTGGATTGGGTTTGGGTGATTGTGAATCTTTTTCGCAACCCAAAAAAGGTAAACAAAAGACCAAAACAAAAAGAAACGTCTTTAACATTGGGCAAACTTATAAAATTTATTTTTCTTTAGTCTAAAACGCAAATGGTATATTTTTGGTGTATCATTTGATTTTTAAATTTAAAAAAAAGCTTTTTTTAATAAAATGAACGGTATTTTTTAATTAAGATAGTTTTTGTTTCCAGAGGATATAAAGAGCAAGTTCAGCCATCAGTGGCGATTTGGAATAGCGTTTCGTTTTTCTGTTAAAATGCGCTAGATAGTTTCACATTGGCTGTTAACGGACTCTATGGTGGGCGTGAGGGCCTTGGTTTGCAGGAGAAGAGAGGATGGAATGATTTGGCGGTAGGCCTTCCATTTATCTGTGGCTACGGCAAAAGGCTTGAGCTGGGAGAAGTCTTGCCCACAGACGTTTGAGTGTTTTTTTACCGCGAGGCACCCCACTTCGATGGCGAGGATGCGTTGGGTGAGACGAGATACAGCAATCCATATCCACAATTTACGCTCTTTTTTTTAGTATAACCTCAGCTCGACGTAAGGAGTCCTGCTTCGGGTCTGCTTTTCCAAGTCAGGGATGGTTTTTTGGGCTTTAAGGCGTAAGCAAGGAGTCCTGCAAAGAGATTTTACCAGACAGTTCAGATAAAAAAGTCTTTGAAGGTCCGATAGTGGCTTAAGTGGAATAAAACAAGAATCGTCATGACTTCAGAAAGGTCATGGTAGAGGCACGTTTTCTTCCCCCCAAGGGGAGGAGGGGGCTGGTTTAGGGCTGGCTGACTACTTATTTTTCTTGGGTTTGTCCCTTTGGCTGACCCTAAGCACGCTATGGGAGGATGCTGACGAAGACGACGATTAAGCCTGGCGTTCCCGTTTACTGTCCGGAAAGGGGAGTAAGCTTGAGCGTGCAGATACAATGGCGCCGGCACACGAAGGCGGATTTTTTGAAAAAATC
>JBOFRK010000222.1:0-10565 GCA_051650945.1 Alphaproteobacteria bacterium | reverse complement strand
CCCGTTTGGCAGGAGAATCTTCTTTGGGAAGCAGAGGAGTTAAAGATAAGCTTCCTGTTTCCTTATATAACAATGCAATCAGCTCATCCGCTCGGTCAGCTCGAAAGATGAGTGTCAACGTCCCTTTGGGTTTTAAGTGTCGCAAACAAGCCTGGATCCAGGTCTTGAGATCTGTAAGGCTTTCCACTGTCGCTTGAGCTTTAGCTTGAGAGATGAAAGCATCTCCTTGGTTTTTTCGCAAGAAAGGGGGGTTTGACATGACATGATCAAACTGGGTGTCTAAGTTAAGGTGTTGAACATCGCAGGTAAGGGCTTTAAATCGATCCCCAAACTGATTTCGTTGGTGGTTGAGGGTTGCTAGGTGTGTGAGGGAAGCAGAGATATCCACTCCTGTTACCTGAACATGGGGGCAACGCGCCAACAAACAACATGATGCCACCCCTACCCCAACGCCCATGTCGAGGACACGCTCTGTGCCTTCAGCTGGGATAGCTGCAGCCAAAAAAACAGGGTCAATCCCCGCCCGATAGCCTGTAAGGGGCTGATAGATTCGAAGTCTTCCCCCTAAAAATTGATCATCTGAGATATGTTCACCCGGAATAGTGTCTTCCGCAGCAAGAAACGCTTGGTCCAGCACGTGGCCTATACCCTGTTGCTATTTTAAAGAACACTCTAGGAGATTTTTATAGCCTGTGCAAAGAAAATATCACGCTGTTTTTATTATTTTTTTTCAGACGCCATAGCTTTTCACAAGGCTTCCTGCCAATAAAACCCAACCGTCGATCAACACAAAAAAAATGATTTTAAAGGGCAAGGACAGGGTGATGGGCGGAAGCATCATCATCCCCATGGACATCAGGATAGACGCCACAACCATGTCAATAATTAAAAAGGGAACAAAAAGAAGAAAGCCGATCTCAAAAGCTCGTCTCAGCTCGCTGATCATAAAAGCTGGCACCAATGTGCTGAGGCTGGTTTGTTCTGGACGCTCAGGTGGTGGCGCTTTGGAGAGGTTTACAAAAAGCCTCAAATCTTTCTCTCTCACGTTTTGGAGCATAAAGACTTTAATGGGATCAACCACCTTATCCCACGCTTGGGCCTCTGTGATTTTTTCTTGGGTGTAGGGAACGATGCCTTCTTGATATGATTTTTCAAGGACGGGAGACATGATGTAAGCGGTTAAAAAGAGCGCTAAACTGATCAGCACCCCATTGGGAGGAGATTGATGCAGACCCATGGCGTTTCTTAAAAAAGAAAGGACCACGACGATGCGTGTGAAAGAGGTGACCATCACCAAAATGGAAGGAGCCAAACTTAAGACAGAGATAATTGCCAAAAGTTGAAAAAATTTGGTTGAAAATGAGCCACCTTCTCCAAGATCCAGGGAAAACGTTTGGGCGAGGCAGGATGTGGAAACGATGAAAATTCCAAAAATCCATGACGGAATAAAACATTTTAAAAATTTATTTTTTTTCATTGTGCAGGTTCCCTTCTCTGTTGGGAATAACTTGGATGTAATCTCCTTTAGCAGACAAAAGCAGCAGCACTTTTTGTTGATTGACGTCAACCAAAACCAGGCGCCGCTGTTGCGCTAAACTTATTTCTTCGAGAATGCGCAAATTTTTTCCGGATTTCAGGTGCCCCAAACCTTGACGATTCAAAACACGCTTTCCTATATAAGCAAACAGGCCAAGCCCGGCTAGAACGATACCAAAGGCCAGGATGAAGCGTATAAATTGAAACCCTTCAATTGATTCCACATTTTTTTCCTTTTCTTTGATGCATCGTGTTTAATCGTGCCATTGGATGATTTTTCCGTAGGCTTCGAAAGCTCCTTCTTTCCGAGTGAGGGACAGCTGGGTTTCTTGTAATAAATCCAACATATCTTGAACACAAAGGCGAAATCCTTGAACCATCTCTAAAAGCTTTTCTGTCGTACCAGGCGTGATAGGTTCCCCCTCCGCCTGTTGGGCTGCTATGCGGGACAAAGTGTGGATATAATGCTTCAAGGTTTCCTCTTGTTTTTTTAGAGCTGGAAAAGAATTAAAAAAATCAGATTCACGAAAATCACAGTAAATTTCATGGGATGCTTGTAAGGCTTCTTGAATAAGAACACCGGTAGGTTCAGCCTCTTCCATCATCCGCTCATTAAACTATTCGATTTTTTTTGAAACGGAACCTCTGTTTCATGCTCTTCGCTTTCTGAGGCATGCTGAAGTTTCTTCATGCGTTTAGCAACTTCAAGTGCTTCTAGTTCTTGGATGTATTTTCCAGCTTCTGCGGCTTCTTGGTCCTCTTGCTGGATCCTGAGAAAAATTTCTTCCCTCAAGACACGTACTTCTGGGGAAAAAAGGAATCCGAGCCTTACACTTTTCCCTTTAATGTCTATGACTGTCAGTTTGACATTATTATTGATTAAAATAGATTCTCCGGGCTTGCGCGTTAGGTATAACATTGAAAACTTACCTTTCATTTTTGCTCTACTCAGGCCCTAACATTATCGAAAATACTTTACATTTTCTTAAGCTTGGCTCACTAAAGTGATTTTCTCAATTGAGGCAGCAGAGGCGAAAAAAATGGCAGAAAATATCTTTGGTCTAATGGGAAAACGCATGGACCATATTACGAAACATCTAAAAGTTGTTGCTCGAAATGTTGAAAACCTCAGCACACCTGGCTTCCGGGAAAAAGAAATTGTTCCTTTTGGAGAAATGGTAAAAGACAAAAGCTTTTCTATGAAACGAACTCACCCAGCCCACTTTGATGTGGGCAAACGTAAAGATGCCGGGGTGCGCCTGTCTCCTGAAACGGAGGAAGATATTACCGGCAATAATGTGAATGCCAGGACCCAATTAACGTCTGCAAACCAGGCTGGATCTGAGCATACCCAAGTCAACAATATGTATAAAACCCACGTGGATATGCTTGAAAAAGCTTTGAGCGTGGGCGGAAATCGATAAAATTCTTCAAACCTGAGGAACGTAAAACTATGACAATAGCCTATATTACCCAGCCACCTAAATCCCAATCTGCTCTTTATGAAACGAAGAAAATTTTAGAGCAAGGGATGAATAACAATGCGCTTCGGGCCAGGATCGCCGCTGAAAATTTTTCTAACGCCATGGTGACGTCAGACACCCCAGGCGGAGACCCCTATACCAGGAAAACAGTGACATTTCAAGAACAGGTAGACCAAAAAACCTCTGTTAATTTGCTTAAACCCCATAAAATTGGGAAGGATAATGCGCCGTTTCGCATGGTTCATAAGCCTTTTCATCCAGCAGCGGATAAAAAAGGGTATGTCAAGATGCCCAATGTAGAGCCAGCTATTGAAATGGTGGATTTCAACCAAGCAAATTATGAAAGTAGTTTAGGTTCCCAACTTTATTCCCTTTCCACCACCATGGACCTTCGTAACCATGACCTGATGCGTCGTTAACCCCTCACAAAAAAAAGGAGACAACCTATGTCGTTTATCGTACCTCTTCCTCCCCTTTCAAAAAACTCTCTCTCTATATCTTCTTTCACCCAACCCAAGGAGCAAAGCCTTGAGCCTACTGGTACTTTTTCTGATATTTTTTTCAAAGGAACGGTTGGAGAAATCTCAAAAAGCCTCAACAACGCGGCCAAGGCATCAGAAATGGCTTTAAAACAACCTGGCGTTGACTCACTTAAGACGGCTCTGGAGGTCCTCAACGCTTCCACAGCCGTTCGCCAAGGAACAACCATTCTTTCGACAGCGCTGCAAAGCTATCGGGAAGTGAGCCATATGGCTGTTTAAATCTTGCAGATTGCTTAAAAAACGCCCGGCAAACGCTGGGCGTTTTTTCAAAAAATTTAGTCGAGTTTGATATCTACCCACTTGCGATCATCCATAGGACCAGTTCTGTAACTGGCTCCTAAAAATTGGATTTTTTTTGGCTTTAGCGTAATTGTTTCACCAGAATTCACCTTCGCACCTGGGACAGAAGCTTCAATTATATATTTGTAGTGATTTTCTTTCTCAGATTCTCCAGTTGTAAAAGGCGTTGTTGAAATCTCAAACACAAAATTTAAGGTTCCATTCTCTTCTTTTAGTTGGATTTTTTCAGCTTTTTGTTCCAAATAAGCCCGGGTTATATTTTCGAGGGTGAGGCTGTGGGCCTCAGCATTATAACTTTTAGGAAGGCGCGCCTCACTATAATTGTAGGGATTTTCAATCCCTGAAACCTCGAACCAGCCATTTTTTGTTATTTTTTGTGTTTTTCCTGGCATCAAATCAACCTCTAAATTGACTGAATGGCCGTAAAAAACCATAAAAAAAGAAAGAAAGAAGGATAATTTAAGTTTATTTTTCATCATTTAAGCCTTTTTTCATTGTATTTATGTGTTTTTTATATAACAAAAATCAAAAAAGGTCAAAAATTAAAATTTGACAAAAAGGCGTTTTTATTTTGAGGTAAAAAATCAGCAACCCCAAGCTAATGGCGTTGTTACAGCGCTGGGATGCATGAAAAAACTGGTGCCGTCGGAGAGAATCGAACTCTCGACCTCACCCTTACCAAGGGTGTGCTCTACCACTGAGCCACGACGGCGATAAACCCGCTTTCGCCTATGCAAAAACTGATCCACCGACACCTTGCCATAACTCTTTTGTTGAATGCAAGACCCCACCCATTCTTTTTTGAGCTAAGGGTGATTGGAACAAAATTTTCAAAAAAATAATTAAAAACAGCATCTTAAGTGGAAAAAAATCTGCCTGATTAATTTAAATTTAACAAATTATCCCTTAATTTATTAGGTAAGTATTTGATAAAAAAAGAAATAACGAGGATAAGATGAAAGACAATTATCTCGATTTTGTTATGATCTTGGAAAGGCTCCATCGGCTTTTTCTTGATCTTTTAAAGGCTGAACTCGACCGCTTGGGCGTTCGAGATCTCAACAACGTCCAAGCCCTCATTTTATACAACATCGGTAACAGCCAGATGACCGTGGGAGAGATCAGCAACCGAGGCTATTACCTCGGGTCAAACGTCTCTTATAATTTGAAAAAGATGGTCACCAACGGGTATGTCCAACAAGAAGTATCCACCCATGATCGACGCTCAACCCAAATCAAGCTTGCCCAAAAAGGGCTTATTTTATTTGAAAAATTAGATAAGCATCTTGATCAACAAACAGATCATCTGAAGAACAATGGGATTTCAAATGAAGACTTCAAAAACGTCATCCAAAAATGTCGCTCTTTGGAGGCTTACTGGAATTTTTTCTTAAAAATTACGGTTTAGAGAGGCATCCTGAATAAAATTGTTTAAAAATTTAAATTTATATGTAACTAATACAAGACGTTCATCTTGAATGGGTGTAGAAAAAACGTAAAAATAAAGGAAATATGCTTACATGTTTAAAAACCTATTACAAGTCTATACGCTACTCTCCTGCTTTGTTTATACGATCATAGCACTGATTACCTTAGCAGGATCTATAAACCATGCCTCTTTCTATTTTTTCCCGGAGCTGGAAATGCGTCAGCCCCCTTCCAAACTTGAAACGACTGAGCGCTATGTTGAAGCCAGAAAACATTCTGAAATTCTGTACAATGAGCTGAAAAAAATGCCATTAGAAGCAATTGAGCAGCGCAGAAAACAAGAACTTGCAACCTGGAAATTAGAAGAAACACATAAGGTTAAGGCATCAAATCTGCAACATCTCATTAAAAACCTTCCTTGGCTCATCTTGAGCTTGATGCTGCTGAGTATTCACGTGATGATTTACAAAAGAAACAATCATGGCCCCCGAGTCAGGAGTATTTAGCAATTCTACCATCCGTGACTTAAACAGGTGTTCTCTCAACAGCTTCCATAAAAATGGCCAGCCCTTTGTCCGTTAAAGGATGTTGGTAGAGTTGCTGAAACACGCTGAAGGGAAGGGTTACAACATCAGCCCCAGCCCGAACCGCCATCAAAACATGGGCAGGGTTACGAATGGAAGCTGCCAAAATTTGAGCTTCAAAAGCACCTTGGGTTAACAGGTGATCCATGTCTTCTAGCAGAAGCTGACCATCTCCTCCTGTGTCTTCCAGCCTGCCGATAAAGGGGGAAATAAACGTTGCGCCTGCTTTTGCAGCCAAGAGAGCTTGGGTCGCTGAAAAACAAAGGGTCACATTGACGGGGATGCCATCAGCGCGAAGGCTTCGACAAGCTTTTAAGCCTTCTACCGTCAAGGGAACTTTGACCACCACATTCGGGGCCCATTTTGAGAATGTCCGGCCTTCTTGAACCATGTCTGCGGCTTCCAACGTCGTCACCTCAACGCTTACCGGGCCTTCCACATTTTCACAAATAGAGCGGATTAAATTTTCCTGGGGCAGTCCTGATTTCAACACCAGGGAAGGATTGGTTGTAACCCCATCAATCAAACCCGTTTCAACACCTGCTTGAATTTCTTCCAAAGAAGTTGAATCTAGAAACAGCTTCATTGCCTTAAAAACCTTTTTTTCATGTGCGTGACCTTGTTGTAACGCTTCTCTACACAAGGTTCAACTTTTTTAAAAAACATTGTCGCTAGCACATGATATGCCCTATCTAGATTCTATTCGATAAAAATAGACAAACGCTAAGTGAGACAAAAGATTATAAAAACAGTCCTCACCACCCGATGAGATTTGAATAAATGCTAAAAAAAGTATAAAATTTTTTAAATTTTGAAGAATTTTATGTGTCTATTAAAATATAGCGTGTCCCACATAGCCAGCACGTTGCAAGAAGATTTAGCGAATCGGAAGACAGGCTTGTAAAAGCCGCATATTGCTCTGATGTTGCGGCTTTTTTTTATCTTGTCGGGGCACAAACACAGCTGAATAGGCTACTGTGTTGGCGCATCAGGCGGCAGAGGAGAAATCAAAAGATTTGGGAGGAACCAGCTGATATAACGCTCTTTTGATTTATCCTCTTTACGTCATGGGCGGCCTCATTCCAGAAGTTCAGAAAATGGTGCATGCTTAGGGAAAAGCGATCATTTTAATGACCGATCAAAGCAAAATTTAAGAAGAATTTTGGATCAAAAAAAGGAGATCATTCATGAATAGGCAACTAAAAAAAATATTGATCACAGGTGGCACAGGCTTTATTGGCCAACAGCTTTGCGAACATCTTTTGAAAGAGGGATATATGTTATATATCCTCACGCGGAACGAAAAATTGAATGGACTAGTGGATAACCCAACAAAATTTTATCTCAATAATCTTAGTGAAATTCAAAATATTGATATCGATATCTTCATTAATCTCGCAGGTGAAACTATTGCACAGCGATGGACAGACAATGCGAAACAAAGCATTTACAGCAGCCGGGTTGCAACAACACGGACTCTTGTGAATTTTATGCGATCTAAAAAAATAAAACCAACTTTGTTTCTTAGTGGTTCCGCAGTGGGTTATTATGGCGCGCATCATGAAAAAACATTTACTGAAGAAAACAGTGCGCCAACTATTCGCTCAAAATTCGCAAGCTCACTTTGTAAGGCGTGGGAAGATGAAGCATCCCGTGCTATTGGGTTAGGAATAAGAACAGTGCTTTTAAGAATTGGCCCCGTTCTTGAAAAAGATGGCGGGATGTTGGCAAAAATTTTGCCCAGTTTTCATCTAGGTATAGGAAGTCAAATTGGTGATGGGCAACAATGGTTATCTTGGATTGATAGAGCTGATCTCATCAAATTAATTTTATTCATAATTCATCAACAAAATATTGATGGACCAGTCAATGCAACATCCCCCAACCCTATCACCAATAAACAATTTTCTTTAGCTCTTGCAGAAGCACTTCATAGACCCTGCTTTTTAAAGACTCCAGATTTTGTTTTTAAATTGATTTTTGGGCAAATGGCAGAAGAAATTATGCTTAATGGACAAAAAGTCTTACCTGAAAAAGCGCTTCATCATGGGTTTGAATTTTCTTATCCGACAATTAGCCAGTCGTTTTCAAAAATATTTAGCTCATAAATCATGACTGATTTTTTGGAAAAACGTGGAAATATAGCGATTATCGGCACAGGTATTTCAGGTTTAGAAATTGCCTACTCGTTATATCTTCATCACACTATCAAAATTTATGAGAAAAATGATTATATAGGGGGTCATAGCCGTACAATCGATGTCCATACATCAGATGGAAAGATTAGTATTGACACCGGGCTTATCGCTTTGACTATAAACGCAATTACCCCCTATCTAGTCGGCCCTAAAAAATAGAGGAACCTATTTATTGCGTTTTTTTCGCTGACTAAGGTGAAATAATTGCACAAAATGGAGGATCCCCCATCGAAAGTTTGCAATATGAAACCGTCAAAAATTGATACCTCTCAAAGTGAAATTTTTAAAGAACGTTTGTCCAACCAGCTGAACCCTCTAGATCCCTTGTTTATTTTGGCAGGAAAAATTAATTGGCGTGAACTTGAAAAATCTTTTGGTTTAAGCTTCAAGGCTTACCCGGGCCAGCCTCCCAAGCCGTTGTCAAAATTTCTCAAAAAGAAATAAAATTTGAATATGTCAAACCTGGAGAAGATAAATTCTATCCCCAAAGTGGCCTTTATTTTTCTTCTAGAGATAACCTTTCAAAATACCTTAAAGATCTTGCCTCGTCCATTTTAACGACCCTTGAAATTTTCAAGCATTTTGATCTTTCTTCACAAGACATGGAAACCCTTGGGATACAAATAATTTTGGTTTAGATGATTGGTCTAGATACCCTCATATTACTTCCCGGTTGACGGAACAGGCCAAACGTGCTTTGCCTCTCTTTCCAGAACACCATAATCCGCCGGAGTACCTACAGCCTCGAAAAATTAGCCTTTCACGGGGTTTGGAAGGCGTTTTAAATGCGTAAGCGTTTGCGTTTGACGAACGGATTTGGGTTGGTTACCATGGGCTCTTACGTATTCAAAGCTTAAGGGAAACGGTTTCGTGCCACTTTTTTTTATAGCCGCCATCGGGTTGATTCTTTTTTTGCTTTTTTTAAGAGGCCTTTCCCAAGCCAATAGCCATGTATTAACAGAAATCCTCCAATGGAGCAGCCTCACCCTTTTAAGCATCAGTTTAGTGTTGTTTGTGGTTTCAGGCCGTATCCCCCACGCAACAGCTTTGGCTTTGGTACTATTGTTTTTATGGATTAAGCACAAATATCAAACTTCCAAGAAACCCAAATTGCTGGTCTCACCCATGGATAGAGAAGAGGCTCTCAAAATTTTAGAACTTGATGAATTAGCTGACAAATCCCAAATTCTTGAAGCTTATGAAGCAAAGTTACAGCAAGCGAAAAAATTAAAAAATCGGTCCAACGCACATAGAGCGCGCTTGCGTCACGCAAAAGAAAAGCTTTTGAAAATAGAATAAATTGAGCGCCTGAAAGGCCTAACGCACTATCGTATTTTTTTCGTTAAAAGAAGTTGCTTTTTTGCAAAAATGACGTATGATGAGCGGATAGTTTTTATCCAAAATAAATTTGAGACGAGGGGTGAAATTTCGCCCCTTTTTTTATTGAAGCAAGCTGAAGGTCCGGAAAATAGATGTCAAAGGTACAATTGATTCAAGAAATGCTTGAGCCTTCTATTGAATCTTTGGGCTATGATGTTGTTAGGGTCATTTTATCGAAAGCAAAACGTCCTGTTTTGCAGGTGATGATTGATCGTATCGACGGACACCCTGTCAGCATTGAAGACTGTACACGGGTTAGCAAGACCGTTTCAACGCTTTTAGATGTTGAAGACCCCTTGGAGCAACGTTATATTTTAGAGGTTACTTCTCCGGGTTCGGAGCGACCTATCGTCAAACCAAAGGATTTTGTTCGTTTTTCCGGACGAACAATCAAAATCAGTGTGCATCCTGGAGAGGATGGGCGGAAACAATTTCAGGGTGCGCTGGAAAAAGTAGAAGAAAGAGGGATTTTTTTAGCATTACCACAACAGGAGCCTCTTTTTTTTGAATGGAAATGTATCGTGAACGCAAAGTTAGTTAATGGGGAAACCCCGGAAGTGGAAGCAGTTGAAATGGAAATTTTGGAAATGGAACCAACAGAAGGGGAAACCCCAGAAGTAGAAACTGTTGAAATTGAGACTCGGGAGATAGAGCCCACTGAAGGAGAAACTCCGGAATCAGAGGCAGTGGAACTGGAGGCCCTGGACGATATGGAAGGGGAAGAAGAGGAAGCCGGAAAACCAAAAAGACCTCAACCGCCACAGTTTGAGAAAGTTTATCGCTCTGAGCAGGGCGAAGAACCCAAAAAAGAATGGGAAAAATCTGATGACAGAGACCGTCCTCGGCGTGATGACGGGGAAAGGCGTCCTTTTGGGGATCGTCCACCACGGCGTGATGACGGAGAAAGGCGCTCTTTTGGGGACCGTCCACCACGGCGTGATGACGGCGAGAGACGCTCTTTTGGAGACCGTCCTCGGCGTGATGACGGAGAAAGGCGCTCTTTTGGGGATCGTCCACCACGGCGTGATGACGGCGAGAGGCGTTCTTTTGGGGATCGTCCACCACGGCGTGATGACGGCGAGAGGCGTCCTTTTGGGGATCGTCCACCACGGC
>JBOFRK010000221.1:0-2882 GCA_051650945.1 Alphaproteobacteria bacterium | reverse complement strand
GCTCTTCATAATCAAAGGTTTCAACAGGACTGGTTGCGGCTCCATAGGGTTGACGCATCAGCACATGGGGGAGCAAAAGCGCAACATAACGGGCATCTTCGGTTTTGCGGAAGCTGTTCCATTTCATCAGCTCTGTGCTTTCAAAAATCTTACCCAAGTCTCGGGGGTTTCCAATTTCCCCAAAGCTTTCCATATCAAACAATTTAGACGAAGCAGCTGTTAGCAAAGGCGCATGGGCAGCCGCAGCTATGTTCGAAAGCTTTCGCAACGTCTCAATTTCCTGGGGGTGGCGGCCAAACTCAAAATCTGCAACCAAACACGAGAAAGGATTTCCACCAAACGTTCCATATTCCTCTTCATAAACCTTTTTAAAGAGCTGGCTTTGGTCAAACTCCATCGCCTTTTCAAGATCTCGGACCATCTCTTTTTGGCTGATCTGGAGCAGGCGCAACTTTAAACCTTCCCCTGTTTCAGAGTTTGTCACGAGGTAATGGAAGCCTCTCCAACTGCTCTCTAGCTTTTGAAAATCAGGGTGGTGGAGGATCTCATCCAGCTGCTGGGAAAGCTGACTGTCTAATTTCTTGATGGACTGCAAGATAAACCCATAAGAATCTTTGGGAAAATCTTCTCCAGCGTTGGCTAGTTGAAGGATAAATTCCTTGAGAAGCGCACGAGCATTTTCCATCTGGCTTGGGTCTCGCACTGCTTGGCCCTCTTCAATCATACGATTGATTTCTGGTGTCTCAGTTCCTTCTTCCGATAACGCCTCTTGTTGAAGCCTTTGCAAAAGCTCTGGAGACCCCAAAAGCTTCTGTAGCTCAGCATCGAGTCCATCATGGCCATCCAGCTTAGACACAAGGTCTGTTAGCCGCACGCGAGATGTGTAGATTTTTTCTAGAGAAGGGATCTGTTTGACGATTTTCTCAGGAGAAAAATCGTTGATACTCTCAAAAAACAATTCAACGGAAAGCTGAGCGTTTTCTCCGCCACCCAAAGCAGGCACAGAAAAAGATAAACGCGGCATCAAGGCTGTCATCACATCGCTAAAATTATCTCGGTCAACCTCGATAAATTTACGTTCTTTTAGAGATGGAATCTCTTTTTGAGTCTGCCCAGCTAGATCTGAAAGAACGCCAATCACAAATGGCAGCTCTTTTTTCTCAATCGCATCTCCAATTTCTACGTCATACGTAATTTGAACGCGAGGTGACCGAATCCGTGTTAAAATATGTTGTGTGCTTTCCGACATCGCGTACTCCCCTTGACTCTTCTTTAAACTTCTGCTCTCCTTCAGATGAGGGAAAGAAGCTTTACCTGTTCAATAAATGTTTTTTATTCTCTGCTTACTAACTTTTACTTGATCATTTAACGTTGTTTTTCATTAAAATTGAGTAAAATTTTTAAAATATACGAGAAAAATTGTCGAATACTGTTTTTTTATCTTGCACAGGTAGGTCGTTGAAAAATGGCAAAGCGCTCTCTTCTTTCTTTTTTAACAACATTTTATAGTGAAGGAAAAACTTCATTTCCCATTTGCGAGCAAGATGGCTGTTCCCAAGAAGCGCTTTATAAAGCCCCTAAACAAGACCCAGGGGAAGGTACTTATTACCATTTTTGCTTAGAGCATGTGCAACAATATAATGCCACGTGGGATTATTACCGCGGCATGAGCGATGGTGAAATAGAGCGTAGTCGAAAAGAAGACCTTACCTGGAACCGACCAACTTGGTCTTTTCGTAAAGGGGCCATGCAAGCTAAATTTTTCTTTCCTCACATTTCGCAAGATTGGACAGATTTTTCTCATTCCCCTTCTGAAAAAAAACCTTCCCCCGTTTCCAAAGAGATCCAAGATGCCTTGACATTATTAGGCCTTTGCTTGCCTCTTACCCAAGACGTGCTTAAAAAACAGTATCGCTTGTTGGCTAAACGCTACCATCCGGATTTTTTTGTTGGCAAGCCTGCTTTTGAAGAAGCAGAAGAAATGCTTAAGCGAATCAATCATGCCTACGCTACGTTAAAATCTTTTCTGAACAAATAAACAGTTTGCCAAAAATAAGACAAGAACCTCAAGCCGTTTTTAAGTTTTGAGTGGATAGGGTGAAGCGTTATGCTAAAATAAAAAAAATTAAAAGGACAAGCTGGGGGGGAAGCTGATGAAACATTTGAAATCGCTTTTTGTTTTTTTTGCTCTGTCTATATCCGTGCGGGGTGCTGAAGGTTCATGGGAAGAAGCATGGGAGAGCGCAGCTGAAACTGAATCAATAGATGCAGGTGATATGGAAGCAGGCGATACAAGTGATATGGGAACAGGCGATACGGATGCAAGCGATACTTCTGGTGAGGAGAATGCTGGAAATAAAAAAAGCGTTATAGAAAACAGCGCAAAAGCACGCACCAAAGAAGCCCTAAAAGGTTTCCTAGAGGACGCGTTCGAGAGCGATGAATAGAAAGTAGTCCCACGCTCCTTTAAGCAGGCTTCACAAAGCGCGCAATAATTTTTTTGGAGCCTGTGTGATCAAACAGAATCTCTAAGCATTCGCCTTCGATTGTTTGGACAGCCCCATAACCGAATTTGGTATGAAAGACCCGTTGGTGCTTGATGAAATTATGGGCATGGGATGGGCTTGAACTGAACCGTGCAGCGGACTTGTCTTGGGTTATCCGGCTCCAAGAAAATTTCTGTTCACTTTGGCGTGATGGGTTTCCCATACAAAGGTCAAGGTGGGTTTCTTCAATTTCTTTAATGAAGCGTGATGGCGAGCAAGACTGCCACATATTATTAATCTTCCGATTCCATGCGAAAGAGATGACTGCTTTGGCTTTCGCTCGGGTTAGGCCCACATAAGCCAACCTGCGCTCTTCCTCAAGACCTTCATCAGCTT
>JBOFRK010000220.1:0-8612 GCA_051650945.1 Alphaproteobacteria bacterium | reverse complement strand
AACCTATACAAAGCGGTTGTTCAGCCGAACAACACCCCTGTTTTTAATGTGGTCTTTGGGGTCTTCTGTTTTTTTCGCTATTCTCGCGCTTTTGTTTATGAAAAACCAGATCCGCCCTTTAAAGCGCCTTGCGTGGTTCGCAGACCAGCTGGGTCGTGGGAAAGTGCAAGAAAAATTTAAAAGCCAAGGTGCGCGTGAAATTCGCAAATTGGCGTGGACGTTTCATATGATGAGCTTGCGTCTTCAAAAGCAAGTACAAGAGCGTGCGCAGATGCTAGCTGGAATTTCCCACGATTTAAGAACGCCTTTAACGCGTATGAAGCTTCAGTTGGCTCTGATGAAATCCTCTCCTGATTGGGTAGATTTTCAAAAAGAGGTGAACCATATGATCCATTTGGTAGAAAGTTACCTTCACTTTTCTAAAGGCTATGAAAAGGAAGCCGCCACGCCCATCCTGCTGGAACCCTTTTTTTCCAATATAGTTGACCTTCTTCCCCAGCACGATAAAGAGTTGATCCTTCACCTGCCCAAACACGTGGAGATCATGGGGCAACCCCGCGCATTGGCCCGCTGTTTTACTAACTTGCTTGAAAATGCCTTGCGGCATGCAAAAAGTAAGGTAAGCCTCACGGTTAAGCAAGAACGGGAAGCTGTTTGGTTTTGGGTCGATGACGACGGCCCCGGGATTCCAGAAAAATACTACAAAGAAGTTTTTAAGCCTTTTTTTCGGGTAGATGCTTCCCGAAACGATCAAACCGGCGGCATGGGGCTTGGTTTAAGTATCGTAGAAAATTTGGTTAAAGACCATAAAGGCTCAATTCGTTTGATGGTTTCTCCCTTGAAAGGTCTTCGGGTTTTGGTGAAAATTCCAAGTGTAAGGCGCACACACTTAAACGAATAAGCTTGCCTTTTTTTGGAAAATCTGTAGAATTCTGTGGGTGCATTTTAGAAAAGAAGCTGTTATTAGATGTCATTGTATCCCAATTTACACGTTATTGAGCACCCACTTCTTCAGCACAAATTATCCCATCTTCGAGATCAGACAACCTCTTCTTCACTGTTTCGCCAATTGTTGACGGAAATATCTTTGTTAATGGGGTATGAAGTAACGCGCCAATTGTCTCTCAAACAGCGCCCCTTGGAAACGCCGTTGGAGCCTATGATGGCGTCCTTTCTTGAACAGAAAATTGCTATTGTTCCCATTTTGCGAGCAGGGCTTGGTATGGTGGAAGGATTTTTAGAACTTCTTCCTTTTGCTAAGACGGGCCACATCGGTTTATACCGAGATACCAAGGATAAGCCGGTTGAATATTTCGTGAAATTACCTGGTGCCAAAAACCACCTGTTCTTCTTGCTAGACCCCATGCTTGCCACGGGGCATTCTGCGGCCCACGCTGCTAAGCTATTGTTGCAACACGGGGTGGATTCAGCTCAGATTCGGCTAGTTTGTATTGTCGCTTCTCCGGAAGGGGTTGCGACATTTAACAAAACTTGTTCGGAAGTTCCTATTTTTACAGCTTCTTTAGATCGCTGTTTAAGTGAAAAAAATTATATCTTGCCTGGCTTAGGGGATGCAGGTGACCGGCTTTTTGGAACATGCCACTAAATTTAAACCATCTGGCCCTGCTAGCGACAAATTAAAAAAAATGGGGCTGACACCTAATAAAATTCTTCATAACCCTGTGTGGTCTATTGCGCTAAGAAAATTTTATGCTTCACCTTAATTCCTTCTCTTGACCTATTTCAAAATATAGATAATGCTTAAATGAGCTGAGAAACAGGGTGGAAGCGTCGTGCGTTAGTTGCATATAGCAAACCCAAAGGGCCTGTAGTTCAACGGTAGAACGCGCCGCTCATAACGGTGTTGTCGCGGGTTCGACTCCTGCCAGGCCCACCATCTTTCCTAAAGAAAAAATTACCAAAAGAACGATTATCCTTTGTTTTTAATCTTTTTTTAAGAGAATGAAGATATTAATAGAAAAAAAGTTAAGATGATTTTATGTGCCAAAACGTTAAACCGATTTGGGCGTTCTTTTTTGCTTTATGTTGGTTAGCTTGTCTAACCCCTTTTTCTAGATCGTCCGCTGCTCCTTTTTCTTTTTCTCCTATTGTGAAGAAAACGGTGCCAGCTGTCGTAAATATTTATGCATTGCGGGTTGTGGCTCCCCCTACCATCCCCCATGCTTTTTCAAAAGACCCTTTTTTCCAAAAATTTATGGGTGATTTGCTCAAAGATGGCAGATCTTTTGACAAAAAGGCTCAAAATTCTTTGGGCTCTGGTGTCATTATAAATCCAGAAGGGCTTGTGGTCACCAACGAGCATGTCATTAGGGGGGCTCAAGAAATTTTTATTGTTCTCTCGGATAAAAGAGAATTTAAAGCTACGGTTGTTGCAAAAGATGTTCCCGCAGATTTAGCAATCTTAAGAATTTTAAAAACCCATGACCAAAAATTCCCTTTCTTAGAACTTGAAGATATTGACACAGCCGAAGTGGGGGATTTCGTTTTAGCCATTGGTAATCCTTTTGGTATTGGTCAAACAGTTACAAGCGGCATTATTTCAGCCCTTGCAAAAAGCCAATCCCAAGATGAAGATTTTAGGGCTTTTATCCAGACAGATGCTGCGGTCAACCCAGGTAATTCTGGGGGGGCTCTGGTAAATTTAGATGGCAAATTAATTGGTTTAAATACAGCTATTTTTGCGGGCGCATCCAGCGGCATCGGCTTTGCAACGCCAAGCAATTTAATTATGCCTTTCTTAGAGCAATTGAAATTTGGTAAAGCTGGTATTCGCTCTTGGGTTGGCACCCAAGTTGTTTCTTTGAGCTGTGAGGTCGCTAAAAAATTAGGTTTAGAAAGGCCGGAAGGCGCCCTTGTGACGCACCTTATTTCTAAAGGCCCGGGAGATTTAGCAGGACTCAAAAAAGGGGATGTGATTCTTGAAATTAACCAAAAACCAGTCGAAGATGCAGGAATATTTCGATTCAAAATTGCAAGCACACCCCTGAATACGCCTTTAACCCTCTTAATTTTTAGGCAGCATGCCAAGCAACAAATTATCATCCAAACGTCAGAAGCTCCTGCCACACAAACCGAAAACCCGCTCTATATCCGTGGACGCAATGTGCTTGAAGGGTCAACTGTTTTACCGGTTACACCCAGCCTCATCAAAGAAATGGTGCTGCCACCAGAAGCAGAAGGTTTGATCATTTTAGATTTTTCAAAAAATTCAAGAGCCTATGCGGAAGGATTTAGGCGAGGAGATGTGCTGCTACAAATTGAAGGGGAGGCGATTACAAGCACAAAAGAATTGCTGACCTTCTTGGCGAAAAAAAGAGGAAGGATCACCTTTCTTATTTTAAGGGGGCGAGAAATTTTTGAACTCCATGTGGAGTGAACAATTCCTCGCTTCTCCAGTTTAAACCAAAGGTGCAACACCGCTGGTGGTAGAATACTCAAAATGGAAATGCTGATCGGGAAACAAGCGACTTCGAATGGCGTGGGCTGCTTGGGCTGCTTCTGCAAAACCTGTCAAAATCAGTTTAAGCTTGTGAGGGTAGGTTACAATATCTCCAACGCCGTAAACCCCCGGCATGCTGGTTTCGCAAGTGGCAGGATTCACCAAAATGCGATTGTCTTCAAAGGCTATTCCCCAGGTGGAAAGGGGGCCAAGCTCCATGGAAAGCCCAAAAAAAGGTAGAAGTATATCTGCGGGCAAACGGACCACCTCCCCAGAAAGAGATTGAACCTGAACCGCTTGAAGCAAGCCGTTAGCCGCATCTCCTTCTAAGCCATAAAGCTGAAAGGGGATCAAAAGCTTCAGGCGACCTTTCGCCGCCCAGGCTTTAAGCTTTGCTTCATTATCAGGGTTTGCCCGAAATTTGGCCCGCCTGTGGAGCACTGTGACATCAGCCCCTTTTTCAGCCAGGTGAAGGGCCCAATCCACGGCAGAATCTCCTCCCCCGGCAATGACAACCCGTTTTCCCACAAAAGCTTCAGGGCGGTGCACATGGTAAAAAATGCTTGTCCCCTCAAAGGCTTCAATGGACGCTAAGGGAGGACGATTAGGTCCAAAAGCACCAGCCCCCGCTGCAATCACAACAGCTTTAGCTTTCAGGCACGTGTTACGGGATGTTTTAATAAGAAAACCATCCCCCTCAGCCTCTCGGGATAAGGATACGGCCTGCTGCCCCAGGTGAAAAATAGGATCAAAGGGAGCAGCTTGCTGAAGAAGCTGATCGATCAGCGCTTGCCCACAAATTTTTGGAAAGGCAGGAATATCGTAGATCGGCTTTTCTGGATAAAGGGCAGAACATTGTCCGCCTGGCATATCTAGCGGGTCTATCACCTGGCATTTCAAACGCATCATCCCACATTGGAAAACCGTGAAAAGCCCCACAGGGCCAGCCCCAATGATAGCAACATCTGTTATTTGTATGGTTTCCATGCCCTGTCCTCTAGCTAAATACCGCCCATACGGGGGCGTGGTCGCTGGTTTTGTCCCATCCTCGAACGTGCTGATCCACCCCAGCCTCCGCCAGACGATCACAAGCCTGGGGGGATAGCAAGAGATGGTCGATACGCAGCCCATCGCCACGCTCCCACCCCCCTGAGCGATAATCCCACCAGGTAAACACGTTCTTCTCCGGCGCGGGGTCTAAATGAATCTGCAGTGGATCGGTAAAACCTTGATACACAAGCTCTCGCAGCCATTGCCGCTCTGGGGTTGAACACAAAATTTTTTCGCGCCACGCCTTGGCGTCATAGACGTCACAATCTCCGGGTGTGATGTTGAAATCACCTCCTAAAATCAGGGGAACTTCTTGATGAAAAAGGTTGCCCACGTGCTGGGTGAGCGCTTTCATAAAGCGATGCTTCGCCTCATATTTTTCATGCCCAACCGCCTGCCCATTGGGGACATAGATAGAGGCTACCTGCATGCCACCTGTGAAAGCTTGGAGGTATCTTGCTTCTTGACATAAAGGATCCTTGCCTTCAAGGGTTGGCAATCCACACACAACATCCTCAAGGGTGAATTTTGAGAAAATCGCGATTCCGTTATAGGTTTTCTGGCCAAATACCTGGACGTTATAAGGGAGGTGCTCAAACTCTTGGAAAGGGAAAGCTTCATCTTGCACTTTCGTTTCTTGGAATAAGACGACGTCTGGGGCCGCCTCTTCCAACCACTTCAGCACAAGGGGCAAGCGCGCTCGAATCGAATTGACGTTCCAGGTTGCGACTTTCATAGGTTTTAACGTGGGGTGCATCTGCTATAAGGCCTCTTCTGCCTAAACATTAAATCGAAAATGGAAGACATCTCCGTCTCGTACCGGATAGTCTTTCCCTTCTTGGCGCCATTTTCCTGCAGCTTTAGCTCCTTGCTCTCCCTGGTGAGCAACATAGTCAGCGTAAGAAACCGTTTCTGCGCAGATAAAGCCACGCTCAAAATCTGAGTGGATGACACCAGCTGCCTCTGGCGCTTTAGCACCCTGGCGCACCGTCCAGGCCCTTGCTTCTTTAGGACCTACGGTGAAGAAGGTCAAAAGCTCTAGCAAGCGGTATCCTTCCTGGATCACCCGGGACAGCCCCGTTTCTTGAACACCGAGGGCTTCCAGAAAAGCTTGTTGCTCTTCGCCAGAGGGAAGGTTCGCGATTTCTGCTTCAATGGCCGCAGAGATCAGCACCACCGGCGCTGCCTCTTGGCTAGCTAAAGCTTGCACCGCCTGGGTCAGCGCATTTCCCCCCATAATTTCGCCTTCCGGCACATTGCAAACATACAAAACGGGCTTGGAGGTAATGAGCTGAAGCTTGGGAAGCAAGGCTCGCTCATCCCCAGACCAATTCAGCTTTCGAACAGGAAGGCCTTCCTGCAAACCCTTTAAGGCTTTTTGGAGCAAGGGCAGAAGGGCCAAAGCTTCTACATCTTTTTGCCGCGCTTTTTTCTCCAGATTGTTCAAGCGGCGCTCGACACTTTCCAGATCTGCGAGCATCAGTTCTGTGTCAATGATGTCGCGGTCTCGCAGCGGGTCTACTGAATTTTCGACATGGATGATATCTGTTTCTTCAAAGCAGCGCAAAACATGGATAATGGCGTCTACCTCGCGAATATGCCCTAAAAATTGGTTGCCTAGTCCTTCCCCGCGGCTTGCTCCCCGAACCAGCCCTGCGATGTCTACAAATTCCAGTTGGGTCGGTAAAATTTTCTGGGATTTAGACAACGCTGCCAAGGCATCCAGCCGCGCATCAGGAACTGCCACGCATCCCGTGTTAGGCTCGATGGTGCAAAATGGAAAATTAGCCGCTTGGGCCGAAGCTGTTGCGGTTAATGCATTAAAAAGGGTTGATTTCCCTACATTGGGAAGGCCCACGATGCCGCACTGAAATCCCATCTAGGCACCTACTTCAGTGTGCGCAAGCATCAGAAACAGGGGCTGTTCGGCCTGCCCGACGCGCTTCTTCAACCGGATCAATCACGTTACCAACTTTCTGTTTTTGAGCTGGGAGCACCCCTTCTAACAATCCTTTTTTTCCATGGGATTGATGCTTTTCAGCATAAGCTTGTTGATTGAGGGAGGCTTGCTCTTCCGGAGAAATGCCCGCCCCCAAGGCGCGCATCATCTCACGCTCCCCGGAAGAAGCCGTGCCACCCCTTGATAACAAATCTTCCTTAGGGTGAAACGGGTCCACACCCCGGGCGTCTCCTTTTTGAGGAGGTTTCAGGTCAAAACTGGGGGGTATTTCCAAAGTCTGCTGATAGGGAGAGACCAAAAATTCATCGGGCAATTTGCTCTCTAACCCCATTTTTTTTTTGATGTCAGCGCACCCGCCCAAGAAACTGAGAAACCCTATCCCAACCATGGTCCACACGCTTCCTGCAAACACTTTTTTCATAAACTGACGCCCTTCGTTACCCACAACAAAAATTTGAATCTCAAGATAGCCCGAACCCACCAAAAGGAAAAGAAATTTTTTCGAGATGCTACCTTGATAGGGGCAGAGCAAATTCAAAAAAACAAATAGACATTATTTTACAACAGTTTGTCACTTTTTATTGCATTTAGCTAAAATAGAGGCTATCTCTTTGAGACCATTCTTTTAGGGAGACATAAAAAATGAATAAAAATAATAAATTAATACTAACTTTAATCTCAACCATTGCAACCACAAGTATTGTTTTTGCTATG
The DNA here is from genome assembly GCA_051650945.1 of Alphaproteobacteria bacterium. GTDB lineage: Bacteria > Pseudomonadota > Alphaproteobacteria > Holosporales > JBOFFI01 > JBOFFI01. The sequence continues at coordinate 1,428 of JBOFRK010000220.1, read as the reverse complement.
AGTGGCTCAGATCCAGCAACCACACCCGAAGACCCAACGACAAAAACAATCACCGCAGCTCCTGCTGCTGAAGAATCAAAAGAAGAATCTGTCACAACAACGACTCCTGTTTCAAAATCAGCAGCACCCTCTACTCCATCTGTTACAACAGTAGATCCAAATGCTGAGGCAGCTAAAGCAGCGTATGAAACAAAACTTGCCGCTGCCCAAGGAAAGTTAGAGGAAGTTAAAGTTCCTGATTCAGCAAAGCTTAAAGAGTTAAATGAACTCAAAGCACAAATGGCTGAAAAGCAAAAAGAGATTTTGGCGGATAACAAAGCTGTTCAAATAGCAAATCAAAAAATTGTGCAAATCAAAGCAGCAGAAACCAAGCGTCTTCAAGATGTAGCCAAAAAAACTGCTACTGCAAAAGCAGCCGCTGTAAAAGCAGGAACAGATTTTGTTGAGCCAACGGAGGATCCTGCTCTTAAAACCGCTTACGAAGCAAAACTTCAAGAAGCTGGAAGTGTTCTAGCTAAAGCAAAAGAAACAGTTGGAACAAAAACTGGGGAACTAGAGACAATCAAGGATGCTTTGACGATCAAACAGGCTGAATATGTCATTACCCATAAAGCAGTTGTGGCAGAGCAAAGTAAAGTTGCAAAAATTAAAGCTGATGAAGTCAAGCGCATTCAAGACGTGGCTAAAAAAGCAGCAGCAGCAAAAGTTGCGGAACAAAAAGCTGCAGCATTAAGAGTAGCTCAAGAAAAAGCTGCGGCCCTTAAAGCAGAAAAAGACAGAATTGAAGCAGAAAAAGCTGCGGCCCTTCAGACGAAATTAGAAAAAGAGCTTGCTGAAACACAAAAAGCCGAAGAAGCTTTACGAGCTAAAATCGCCGAAGAAGAAGCTGCAAAACAGCGGATCAAAGAGGAGGAAGCTAAAATCGCTGCGGCACAAAGGGCTCTAGAAGAGGCCAAAAAAGAAGCTGAAACCAAACACGCTGCAACCGAAGAAGCCAAAAAAGTAGCCAAAAAAGAAAAACAAGAATCTGACGCAGCTGAAAAGCAAGTGAAGCAAAACCAGACTAAGAAAAAAGCAAAAAAATAATGCAAATGCTATAAACACCAACTCGCAAAACGCGTTGATGTTTTAAAAGAAGAAGGGCATGGGTATCTTTATCCATGCCTTTTTTTTGTAATATGGCTAAAGAGTTTACGGGGAGTACCATAGATCGACATATTTTTCGCCCCTCCTTGCCTGGGGCCGAAATTCTGTTATGATGGGCGGGAAAAGAAATGAGCGCTTGGAGAGGCAAGCTTGTGAGGTTTTCTTTATTTTCATATTTAGACAATATTCCATCTGAGCAGGTGATTCGATGGGCTACCTATGCGTCGGTCTCCGTTGCCAGTTTATTGATCCTCTTAAAAACATTCGCTTGGTGGCATACAG
>JBOFRK010000219.1:0-7641 GCA_051650945.1 Alphaproteobacteria bacterium | reverse complement strand
TGTTCTTCTCCCCCGTAAGCTGAGGTTACAACGTCGGAGGGCTCTGCCAAAGCTAAATCTGCAAGGGCCTGCACACACGCCATCTTCATGGCTTCATTAATCTGCGTTGCCCCCACATCCAAGGCACCCCGAAAAATATAAGGAAAGCACAACACATTGTTGACCTGGTTGGGATAGTCTGAACGACCCGTCGCAATGATCGCATCGTCGCGCACTTCACGCACCTTTTCCGGTAAAATCTCCGGCACAGGATTAGCGAGCGCCAAAATAAGCGGAGAAGGCGCCATGGCCTTCACCATATCCTGGGTCACCACCCCTGCTGCAGAAAGCCCTAAAAAGATGTCAGCTCCCGGCATAGCATCTGCCAATTTCCTCGCATCCGTCTTTTGGGCATAGCGGTTTTTGTAAGCATCCATTTTTTCAGCGCGCCCCTCATAGAGGATGCCTGCTTGGTCTGTCACATAAACATTTTCTCGCTTCAGCCCAAAAGCCACCATCAAATCTAAACAAGACAGCGCTGCGGCTCCCGCTCCAGAAACCACACACTTCGCTTGGCTAATATCCTTGCCCACAAGGCGCAAACCGTTCAACATAGCCGCCGCAACGATGATGGCCGTTCCATGTTGATCATCATGAAAAACAGGGATTTTCATGCGTTCCCGCAGTTTTTCTTCCACATAAAAACATTCAGGCGCTTTGATGTCCTCCAGATTAATCCCCCCAAAGGTGGGCTCTAAGCTGGCAATGATATCCACCAATTTTTCAGGATTGTTTTCTTGGATCTCTAAATCAAAAACGTCAAGCCCCGCAAATTTTTTAAAAAGAACAGCCTTCCCTTCCATCACAGGTTTGGCTGCCAGCGGACCAATCGCTCCCAAGCCCAACACCGCTGTGCCATTGGTGATAACCGCAACTAAATTGCTGCGGGTTGTAAGGGAAGCTGCTTCCAAAGGGTCTTTTGCAATGGCCTCACAAGCCGCCGCAACGCCAGGAGAATAGGCAAGAGCCAGGTCTTTTTGGGTTCCCAAAGGTTTGGTCGCCACAACTTTTAACTTTCCCGGAACAGGTTGCCGATGATATTCAAGGGCCGCTTTTAAAAACGCATCTGAAGACATACGCGTACTCTCCCATCAAACAGAGGTAACAAAACACCAAAATTATCTATTTCTACCACAGGCTTTAAAGACCGCACCAACCTAGCTCCCCTGAGAGTAGGCTGGTGCGGTCGAGAAGACTCGAACTTCCACGGGATCTCTCCCACAGCGACCTCAACGCTGCGCGTCTACCAGTTCCGCCACGACCGCTTTATACCTATTACAAACTTTTTAAGAGGAAAAGATGAAACCATTTTTCTCATCACGCCTCTTGAAAAGAACCGATCAACACCACGCATAAAAACAGGCGTTCATCTTTTTGGGCCCTCTTCTAAATTCGAATAACAGAACCCACCCCGAAACGCAAGCTTTTTTGTCGTTTTTTTCACGAATTCCAACAGGGTGACAAGGATAATCTCCCCACAAGCAAAGGCCTATCATTTAGCGACTTTGTTTTAAAAGCACAGCTTTTTGGCGTTTCCAGTCTCGCTCTTTAATAGCCTCGCGCTTATCTTGTGTTTTTTTCCCTTCTGCAACCCCCAGCTCTAGCTTGATCATTCCCCTTGGGTTGAGGTAAAGGGACATGGGGATTAACGTCATACCTTTGCGTGTCACAAGGCCCGATAATTTTCTGATTTCGCGCCCCCGCGCCAACAGCTTGCGCCGCCGCCGAGGCTCATGGTTTGTATACCCACCCTGCTTATATTCAGGGATAAACGCATTAATCAAAAAAAGTTCTGCGTTCTCAGGAGAAACGTAAGCCTCCCCCAAACTCGCCTGCCCTGCCCGCAGAGATTTTACCTCCGTCCCTTGCAAGACAACACCTGTCTCCAGGGTTTGATGGATGAAATAATCAAATTTAGCCCTTCGGTTTTGAGCTACAATTTTACGACCATCTCCCTGTTTCCCCATCAGCCTTACACAGCTCCGCCTTCAGGTCGCGGTGTCAGCTTTGGAGGATTTTTTCGAGTTTTTTTTTGAGGCGTTCCTTCTCCAGAAACAGCTTCTTCCTCTCCCGAAACCGAGCCTTTTTTCTTAGGTTTTTCAGAAGGTAAATCTCCATCCATCGATGCAGGAGGAAGAGGCCTGTCAAAGCGCCCCGTGGTCAAAAGCTGACGAATGTCATCCCCCGTCAGCGTCTCATATTCCAGCAAGTATTCTGCGATTAACTTAAGATGCTTTGCATGTTTGGTTAAAATCTGTTTTGCCGTTCCATAGGCCTGATCCACGATGGAGCGCACCTCTTGGTCAATCAGCTGGGTCGTCGCCTCAGACACATTTTTATGCTGGGCCACAGAATGTCCCAAAAAAACTTCCTGGGTTACTTCCCCATAGCTCAAAGGTCCTAATTTTTCGCTCATCCCCCACTCCGTCACCATGCGACGTGCCATTTCAGTAGCATGACGGATATCAGAAGAAGCCCCTGTCGTGACTTTCTCCACCCCAAAGGTGATCTCTTCCGCAAGACGCCCCCCCATAGCAACTGCAAGATCCGCCATTAAGCGAGCTCTAGAGACAGAAATACGATCCCTTTCGGGCAAGCGCATCACCATACCCAGCGCACTTCCCCTGGGGATAATCGTCGCCTTGTGAATGGGATCAGAATCTGGAGAATGGAAAGCCACCACCGCGTGCCCCGCTTCATGAAAGGCCGTCAAACGCTTTTCATCTTCATTCATCGCCATCGAGCGACGCTCCGCCCCCATCATCACCTTGTCTTTTGCGTCTTCAAATTCTTGCATCCCTACAGAGCGCTTTCCGCGCCGAGCGGCTAACAAAGCTGCCTCATTCACGAGATTGGCCAAATCAGCCCCAGAAAAGCCAGGGGTTCCCCGGGCGATGATATGGGCATCAACACCTGGAGCCAAGGCAACTTTTTTCATATGTACCTGGAGGATTTTTTGCCTCCCCATGATATCGGGATTAGGAACCACAACCTGACGATCAAAACGACCCGGACGCAACAACGCAGGGTCCAGCACATCTGGACGGTTTGTCGCGGCAATCAAGATGACACCTTCGCTTGATTCAAACCCATCCATCTCAACCAAGAGCTGGTTTAAGGTCTGTTCTCGCTCGTCATTTCCACCCCCTAAGCCTGCGCCACGGTGACGCCCCACAGCGTCGATCTCATCGATAAAAATGATGCAAGGCGCGTTTTGCTTCCCCTGCTCAAACATATCCCGCACGCGGCTAGCCCCCACACCTACAAACATTTCCACAAAATCAGAACCGGAGATAGAAAAAAAGGGTACGTTAGCCTCCCCCGCAATGGCCCGAGCCAACAACGTTTTACCTGTTCCTGGAGGCCCCACCAACAATACGCCTTTGGGAATGCGCCCTCCCAATTTCTGGAATTTTTGGGGATCTTTCAAAAAGTCGACAATTTCTTCCAAATCTTCTTTAGCTTCGTCAATTCCTGCAACATCTTTAAACGTGACAGGATTTTTCTTCTCGTCCATCAGGCGGGCCCTGGATTTTCCAAATCCCATGGCGCGCCCCGTTCCATTTTGCATTTGCCGCAGGAAAAAAATCCAAACACCAATCAGCAATAGCATAGGAAACCAAGACAGCAAAATTTGTAAAAACGAAGGTGATCCTTCTTCTGGTGGCGCAGCCTTGATACGGACATGGCTAGCCATCAGCTTATCTACTAAATTAGAAGCATTGGGTGGCAGATAGGTAGAAAATTGACGTCCATCCTGCAAACGCCCCAAAACCTGATCCCCACGGATAAAGACCTCTGTCACATGCCCTGTCTTAACTTCGGATATAAAATCAGAAAAATCGACAGACTGCACATGCTGACGGCCTGAGCCCCCTTGGTACATGTTAAACAGTGCAAGGAGAAAAAGACCAATAATCAACCAAAGCGCTACGTTTTTGCTATTGCTTCCCAATTTTTTGCCCTTTCAGAAAACCCATTTTTTTGACCCACTACCCGCAAAAAACAGCTAGAACCTAACCTTATTCAACCGAACAAAATTTAATTTTTTCTTAAAAAAAAACACACCTTTTTTTCTCTTATCACATTGAAAAAACAAGATTCTATTTTTGAAAAAGAAACTTATTATCTGTTTTTGTTTACATAGGAAAAAGACCTTCCCCAAGACACAAAGAAAGATCCGGAAAAAGTACAAACTTTCCCAAAAATACCACCTTCTGAACAACCGTGTCAATGGACGCTTCGCGCCTTTTTTTTATCCCACCTGTTTGAAAAAGCAAGTCATCTGGAAAGACATCTAGAAAAAGATCAATTTCCTCTCCAAACCCCCCAAGCCTAAGGGATGGCAGGCTGGCCAAAGCACGTTTTTCTAAGCCTGAAAGCGTTTCGTTTCCCCATGCCCGAGCAGCAGATTCCCCTAAACATGAAAGCCGCAAGGGTGTTTTTGTCTTTAACTCCACGTAAAACCGCCTATCCCAAATATATGAAATCGTCCCATCCTCTTCAGGGGACAGCAAACAGGGGCTTTGAACCAGGTCAAGCTCTCGATAAAACCAAACGAAGCCTTCACGTTCCACAAGGCAACAGCCCCCCAGAGTTCGAACTTGCTTAAGGTGTCCCCCCCATATTTTATCAATCCAAAGATCCATCTGCTGCTGCTTAAAAAAGTGTTTTTGCCCCCCACAGGCCTGTAAAATTTTTTTCAGAACAAGGGATTGAACCTCTGGCGAAAAATTTTTGAATACGTCCAACTGAAGCAAGGCATACCCTTGGGGAAAAACCTGTAACCCTTGCTGCAAGCACAACGCAATCTGTTTTTCTAGGGTTTGCCGCTTGATGGCAAAACCTTGAATTTCTGATAAAAGCTCTTGTTTTTGTTCTGCAGAAAAAGCTGCGAGGTGATGGCGCATCCGAACCCGAGAAAAGCGTATTTCTTGATTACTTGGGTCTTCCACCCAAGACATCCCTTCTTTTTTAAGGGTTGCCCGCAACCTTTCTTTAGAAAAACTCAACAAGGGGCGAAAAAGACGGATACCCAAACGCTGAGACAAAGCAGACATGCACGCAAGGCCATAGGGTTGGCTCTGTTTTTCTTGCCTCAGCAAAAAAGTTTCAAGCTGATCATCTTGGTGGTGAGCTAAAAAAAGGCTTTGGATCCCATGCTTCCAGCAATAGGTCGCCAGAAGCTCATAACGTTTTTCCCTAGCTTTTGCTTGAATGCCTCCTAAGGGCTTGTGCCCCTCCCAAGTAAGAATTTTCCCTTGAATACCCAGCTTCTCCACCCATTCCAAAACCTGCAAAGCTTCTTGGGAAGATTGAAGACGCAGGCGATGGTCAACGATGAGGGCTACCAGGCTTTTGGCCTTGGCCTCTGACCAGGCTTTCAAAAGCACGAGCAGAGCAAGGCTATCGCTGCCACCCGAAACGGCAACAGCCACACGCCGTTCATCCAGCAAGAAAGGAAAATTGGCCAGCTGCTCAGAAAATTCTAACAACGAAATGGGAAGAGACATGGCGCTTTAAAAAAGCGTGACCAACCTTAAGGACGCTGAGCCTTAGGCGGTGCTTTTCCTAAATTGCGAAAAAGCTGCTTCATAACAGGGGTTGATTGACCCACCGGCGGCGTGACCCGCTTAACCATGGGAACAGCTTCCATATCTTTTTTACCCTTCTCCTCCATTTTGGTCAAAACACCACCGGAAGAAAAGGTCAAAATATATACCCTATTTTCTAAAACCGTCGGCGTAAAAAACGCGCAAGTTTCAGAAAAGCAGGAGGCATAATACCACGTGTTGGGGTCAATGGGAGAGACAGAAGAAGGTGTTCCCCAGAGACGAAAAACATCTTGTTGAGTTGTTTTCCCAACTTGAATTTGCTTCAGCGTGCTGCGGGGCAAAACCATGCCACTTTGCTGGTGCGTTGAAACACAACCCAAAACACCAAGGCTCAGCAAGGCTAATCCCATTCCTCTCAAGACTTTTTTAAATGAAAACATCACTTCCGCAAACCCTAAACAGATTAAAAATAATATCCTTTCCTGAAATGTGGCATACGAGACTCAGCCTTGTCAAGGAACCCCTTCCATACATGGGTTTACGAAGGTTGCATCAAACATTTAAAGCTCATTTTGAGCGTTAATGGGCTGTTTAAGGACAAAAAAAAGCTTTGAATTTATTTGGTTTTTAGGCTCATTTTTGTGGATGTACAAAAGGTCATGCACGATAAACTCACTTCTTGTAACAGATTCAAACAAATTTCTTCCCTTTTGGTGAAAAAGAGCTTTGGTCAATGCTGCTACATCCAATCACCAACCCCAATTTTTTTGCCAGATTGTTTAAGGCTTTTAAGAAATCTAATTTGCAGCTCTAATCCATCCTCTTGCTTCACAGATTTAACCGAAACACCTGAAAACGAAACCAAAAAAAGTACCACCATCAATAACAAAAAAAAGGTATATTTTTTACACATAAATTATCCCTCAAAATTACAAAAAAAATGCTCGCACATTACTTATTTTGTTTGAGATAGACAATAAAAAATGTCTTTTAAAATGTATCTAAACCATTTTCCCCAGAAGCTTCCCACCCAGCAAATGAACGTGGAAATGCGGGACCTCTTGCCCACCGTTAAGGCCACAATTTGAAATCAAACGGAATCCTTTTTCTTCGAGGCTCTCTTGGCGAGCAACGCTTCGAACAGCATTCCAAAATCCAAGCTGGACTTCAGGAGGTGCTTTTTCAGTAAAATCAAGCAACGAAAGGTAAGGCCCTTTAGGAATGACCAACACATGAATGGGGGCCTTGGGTTGAATGTCATGAAAAGCGAGCGCATAAATATCTTCATAGACCTTGCGACAAAGAATTTCTCCCTGTAGAATGCGGCCGAAGATGTTGGTGGGATCGTAAGGAGATGTCAGTTTCATGTTACGGCTAATTCCCAAAAAGTTAAGGCATGTTGCGACATTATAATACGAGCGCTTGGGTTTGGCTAGGGTTGGGATTTCCCCCTCAAGAGAAGCCCTGTTGCGATTGAGAGGAAATAAAACATGACAGAAGAACGACGTTCCCCTTTGTGGCATGGAACCACCATTGTATCAGTTCGTAAAGGGGATGATGTGGTGGTGGCAGGAGATGGTCAAGTCACCATGGGCTCCGTCATTATCAAAAATAATGCACGTAAAGTGCGTCGTTTAGGGTCTGGGCAAGTGATTGCTGGGTTTGCAGGAGCCACCGCCGATGCGCTCACCCTGTTTGAGCGCCTTGAAGCCAAATTAGAACAGTATCCAGAACAACTTTCCAGAGCCTGTGTGGAGCTTGCAAAAGACTGGCGCACAGACCGCTATCTGCGCCGCTTAGAGGCCATGATGGCGGTTGCAGACAAAAATCAATCTCTCATTTTAACAGGGACCGGAGATGTTTTAGAACCAGAAATGGGGTTGATAGGGATTGGCTCAGGGGGCCCTTATGCCATCGCCGCTGCCAGAGCGCTGGTCGATCTCGATTTAACCGCTGAAGAAATTGCCCGCAAAGCCCTTCATATTGCCGCAGACCTGTGCGTTTATACCAATGCCCAAATTTTGATAGAAAGATTGCCCCAATGACC
>JBOFRK010000218.1:0-5484 GCA_051650945.1 Alphaproteobacteria bacterium | reverse complement strand
ATCCCTCCTTTGTCTTCCACTGAAACAAAAGAAATGGTTTCACAGGAACAGGACTTCCCTGCTTCTTCACCTTCTGAAAACACAACCACGACCTTACCAGACCCAACTCGCTACGGAGATTGGGAGCGCAAGGGAAAATGCGTCGATTTTTAGGCATTCTCGTTGAGCGTGAAACTGGCAGCCCTACAACTGGAACCCAATGACAGTTACAAAAAATTAACTTCTTTGAATTAATCCAGAAGACATAAAAAAGACCGAGCCCGAAAGCTCGGCAAGTTTACAGGGAGGCTTCACGTCTAAGAGACGTAGGACTGATAAAAAAATTATCACCCCTTAAATGGGAATCACAAGGACCCCCGTTGGGCCTTGCGCCCAACACATCTATAGTTATATACGCTTTTTTAATAATTAGCCATTTCAATTTTTACACCTTATCCATGCATTTTTTGCATAGATCATTTTTTCTTCTCCCTTAACCCAGATAATTTTCAGATTGATTTTAAAAATTGCTCCAAAATTCCAACTAATTTTTCAGAAACCCTATTCATCTCATAGGTGTTTTCCATTTTTTGATAAGCTCTTTCAACAAAAAGAGCGGGTTTTGCTGGATGATCTATATAGCTTGCTAACTTATCTGCCAAATCTTGGGGCGAACCAGGCGCCGCCAAAAGCGCATCAGTCTCATGACTTAAAATCTCTGCAGGCCCAAAACTATGTGAAGCCACAATTGGCTTGCTGTAGGCCATGGCTTCAAGCAACGCAATCCCGAAAGCTTCTTCAAGGGAAGGTAGACAAAAGATATCAATGCTTTTGAAAAAAGCGTCTTTATCTTTGACCCAATCTGCAAATGTAACAACATCTTGCAAACCAAGGGCCACAGCTTGCTGCTTGAGAGATGACTCCAGCTCTCCTGACCCTCCCAGCAATAAACCCACCCGATAGCCCCGCTCCTTTAAAAGCCTGATGGCGCAGATGAGATCTGCAAAGCCTTTCTCTGCAGAAAGCCTCCCATAGCTCCCGATAACGATAGGCTTTTGGGGATCAAGCTGAAAGGTAACAAAAGCTTTGGAAAGCTGAATCATATTGGGGACAGTGAAAACTTTATCCTCCCCATACCCTTGCTCCACCACATAACGCCTAATGTGTTCGGCAACGCAAATCAGATAATCTGGTTTTTTAAGACGATGGTAAGCCCAGCAATTATGGGCAATTCCCACAACCTTAGTTCTTGATGATTGAAAACTTGTAGCAAAGTGCATAGCCCTCCCGCCATGGGCAAGTATCAAATCTGGCTGATAACGCTTGACCAAACAACGCACATATAGCTTTGAGAAGGGACACCAGGGGGCCACATTGGGAAGATGCAACGCATCTTTTTGAAAAGCGTTGATGGCAGCCCGCCAACTGGAAACGTTGATGACCTCAACCCCTCTCTGTCTTAAAGCTGTACTATAATCCAGGAAAGCTTGCTGAATGCCGCCTAAATTACGGCTTAACATGATGTTTAAAACGCGCATTTTGAAAACAACACTTGCAGCTGATCTGATCCCATGGGTGGGAAGCGAAACCTAGCGGACCCGCAACCCCGATGGGTTACGCATTAATACTAAATAACTATTTTTAAATGTCAACGGCCCTGCCAGGCAAACTTAAGCTAGAGAAGGGGGCAAGCTCTCCCCCCTCCCCCCCTTTCTTTCAAATCGCTACTCTAGGGGCCTGTTTGGCTTACCTAAAGGCATTCTCTGCATTTTGCAGATCTGCTTCGATCTTCTGGAATTCTTGTCGGTAGGTAGCCTCAAAGGCGTTTTCGCCACCCACTTGGAAATGCTGGACAATATCTGCAACAGCATCGTTGAGAAGTAACTCAAGATAAGATTGTCTCTTGCCGATAAACGCAACAGCTTCCTCACGGTTTTGCTTCAAGGTTCCGTTAAAGGCAGGTTTTTGGAGAGACTCTAGGCCAGCCATTTTGAAAAGCCCTTTATAGGCGTGAAAGTTATTGACCTTTCTATAAAGGGTTGGGTAGGTTACTTCCTTTATTTTCCCATTTTCAAAATTTAATACGACATGGATGAAATCTTTTGTTTCTTTAATGTTCGCACGAGCTCGCTGTAAATATGCTTTTTCAGCCTTTTCTTTTTCTTCTGGGGAAAGCCAAACGTCTTCACCGTTATCCCCCATTTTTTTGTAGGTATAAGGAGGATAATAAAATTTTTCTGAGCTAATTGCTTGAAGCGCAGCTCGCTTAATTTCCTCATCCGTTGCTGAAATTTCTCCCGAAGTTGGGTTTGTCATGAAAGGATCTGATGAATTGTCCCAAGATCCACTGCTTTTTAACGATTCAAGAGATCCATCACGCATCAGTTCAAAAACCTTTGAAGGGCTCTCTTGTTTAAAAAGCTCTTGGGTGAAAGCAGGAAATTCGTGGATCAGCAAAAATAACCCCACAAGAGATTTTTTGTTTTCTTGAACGTGCCCAAGGGCCATTCTCACGCTTGACTTAAATAAATTAAATTTTTTAACTAAATGAGGGGTGTTTTGTTCAATAAGATCAGAGAGAAAGACGCCGGGCTGTTGAGCCTTAAGCAATGCATCTTCCACATAAGCCCTAAAAGCCGAATGCAGGATGGCTTCATCCTGCTTTGCGTGGAGTAGATCATGGAGTGCGAAGCTAAAAGGAGAAGTCTCAGGCACGCCATGAACATTTTTCTGTACTTCCGTTGGAAACGGGATGGGATAAAGACCCTCGAGCCAACAATTTAAGAGAAAACGAACGTTCAGGATAGATTCTCCAAGCAAAGGATAACACGCATAAGGATAACACGCATCTTTTAAAACGTGTTGATTCAGTTTGTCGTTTAGCAAATTCTGAACGTTATAGGGAATGCTGCTCACCCTTTGAATATCTTTATTTTTTTCATCAAAGGCAGAGAGAGCAGCCTCCATTTTGGAAGGGTTCAACGCAACAGGCAATCCGTTTTTATCTTTCTGAAAAAATGCCTCAAAAGTGCCTGCTTCAGAGATAGATGGGTGGCCCCAAAAATCCTGTTCATCTTGGGCTGGATTACTGAGCAAAGCAGCATAGCGGAAGTGCGCCCCCAAAAGCCACGTAAGTGAAACGTTTTCTTCCGCAATATTGCGCTCAATCTCTGCTTGGAAGCGTGAGATATGCTGAATTTCAGAATGCTCTCTCACATCGTCTAATAAATAATTCGCCATGGGGATAAGGGAAGATTGATATTCTGCTAGAGCTTGCACTCCCTCTTCTTTATAAAGCTTAGTAAGTTCGTTGATCACCCTCTGGTTGACTGAAACGAACTTCTGGGTCTCTGGGTCTCGGCTTGAAGGACCGCAAACAAACGTCTCTTCAGGACCAAGATCTTCACCTGGCATAGCTAGGGAAATTGAGCTGCATACAAGAAAAGTAGAACAAAAAAGACTTTTAATAAAACGATGAGAAGACATAGAAAACAAACCTTTGTTGAAAAATGAACAGAAATCACTACCTGCAGAGTAATTATTGTTCGGTTTCAAGTCAAAACTTTTCCATTAAACGTTAATTATTGCTTAATTTTAATCAACCATCTTCCATTAAACGTTCATACATTCCCAAATCTCCTTCAAAGCTTTGGATTGAGCCATTTTTTACAATCCAGAGAGAATCTGCCACATGCTGAAGCAAGTAACGATCATGGGTCACCAGCACCACAGCGCCTTTATAGCGATTTAACGTTGCGATAAGGGACTCTCGCATTTCTATATCCAAGTGGTTCGTGGGCTCATCCAAAATCAGCAAGGTTGGGCGATCCACCGTTAAGCAAGCAAAGAGAAGGCGCGCACGTTCCCCCCCTGAAAGGTCTCGCACTTTTTGCTCTGCTTTTTCCTTCGGGAAACCAAAGCGCCCTAAATGAGCACGGATTTGGGTATCATTAGCTGTAGGGAGCCGATCATAGACATGATCGTAGGCCCTTTGTTGAAGCTCCAAGGACTCAAACTGGTCTTGGCGATAAAAAGCGATGTTGAGCTTAGGGTGAAGGGTGCAACTCCCTTTTTGAGCCTCAAGCTCACCTGCTAAAAATCGTGCAAAGGTTGTTTTACCATTACCATTGCTGCCCAGTAAGGCGATACGATCTTGGGGACCAATCGAAGCCGTCAAATTTTTAAGAACAGTCTTCTCGCCATAGCCTAAAAAGATTTTTTCAAATGAGATCAGAGGAGGTGCCAAAGCTTCCACTTCTGGGAAATCAAACGCAATGGTGGGATCATTTTTTTCCACGGGAATGGGGTGCATTTTTTCCAACGCCTTCATCCGGCTTTGGGCCTGTTTAGCCTTGCTGGCTTTAGCACGAAAGCGATTCACAAAGTCAATCATGTGCTCCCGCTGGGCATTCATTTTTTTATTAAAGGCAGCAATGTTGGCTTGCTGCATCTCATAGGTTTTAAGAAAGGTATCAAAATTACCCGCATAGCGTTCTACCTTTCCCTGCTTTAGGTGGAGAATTCCATTGACGGTAGCGTTTAAAAAATCTCGCTCATGGGAGATCAACAAAAAACTTTTTGGATAACGTTTAAGAAATGTCTCCAACCAGGTTGAAGTCTCTAAATCTAGGTGGTTGGTTGGCTCATCCAAAAGCAGCAGATCAGGTTCTTGAAACAGAACAGCCCCAAGGGCAGCCCGCATCCGAAACCCACCAGAGAAGGTGTGGAGCGGTTGCTGTTGAGCTTCGTCTGAAAATCCAAGCCCTTTGAGGACAACGGCAGCCCGTGCCTCAGCCGTATAAGCATCTATGGCAATCAAGCGCTCATAAAGATCACCCATCCGGTTTGAATCTGTACACGTTTCAAGCTCATGCAAAAGCTCCAGACGTTCCGTGTCTTGGGAAAGCAAATAGGCCAAAGGAGACAAGTCTCCATCTGGCATTTCTTGCTTGACGGCTAGAATTTTCCAATGTTTTGCAAGCTCAATGCGCCCTTGATCTGGAGCCAGTTGCTGTTGGATTAATTTAAAAAGCGTAGATTTTCCAGACCCATTTCGGCCCACAAGGCCTAAATGCTGTCCATCGCTTAACTGAAAACTCACATTTTCAAGCAATTGCCTTTGGGGAATGGCATAAGAGACCTGTTGCAGTGAAAGCACCTATTTTCCAATCTTTTTTGATTGCTAATACCAAGTCCCATTTTTAATTGATCCAAACCCTTGGATCGGGATTCGGCTTTACGCATGTACCACAGTACACTTACGCATCACCCCCCAAGCATTCACCTCAATTAATCTGAAACTTGGTATAAACCCGTCAGAGAGCAGCTTAACCCTTGGCTTTCCGTTCGTCTACGCTAAAAAATATGGTGTTCAGTCCCAGATTGTGATGGTATGGATTAATAGTAAAACGTTCTGGCTCAGATTGCCAGATTTTTATGATAAATTCATAAGGGGTAAGGCCTTTGAGAGCTTTAAGTCTTTTAGCAAAGTTATAAGCATTCACA
>JBOFRK010000217.1:0-1927 GCA_051650945.1 Alphaproteobacteria bacterium | reverse complement strand
CTTGGTACCAACCTCATGATGGTCCATCTGTAGCATCTTGACAGGCACGTTGCGAAATAGGCTCAAAACAGTCTCGGAGGATTTTCTATTCCATTGAATCGTCACGTTTTGTAAATTTTTAAGAAACGTTTGGAACGTTTGAGAGCTTAAGTCTTCTGTTTGATCCGGAATCCTAATGTAATTGATAATCTGGATGGCAAACTCATTGAGCTTTTTTTTGGACAAAGCGGATATTTTTCAGATCAGACATCTTAAGCTTCTTCAAGATTGTTTTGACGATCTCTGCTGGCAATACGTCCAAGGATGGAAGGTGGGCGTTAGGCGCTTGAACCAGTGCTCCTGGGTTTAAGGTTGTGTCATTGTGGCCTTCAAGCTCTGGTTTTCCAGAGAAGGCAACTTTGAACGTTAAAAAGGCAATTAATGCGAGTTTTGAAAACTCGGATGAAGTTAAATGGCTAGGCATAAGCTTCCTTTTTTCAAATAAGTAAAATCTTTCATCTATTGTTGCAAAATATTTTTAAATTGATAATTTTTGGCCTATTAGGCATTGAAATCTTTGGGCGCAGGCAGAGAGCTTGCCCCTATCATGCTCAACCTTTCAATCCACGCACTAAAAAACACATCAAATTTACATTAAATTTTAATATTTGACATTTTTAAGTCCGTTGGACATGCTGCAAAAAATCCCAAAACATAAACATAAAGGGATTAGACCTCTTATCTAAACTACTTGTTTCGAAAGGGGACAGTAAAAAAAGAGGCAATTCACCGTCACCATAGGTGTGACGTTATAGGGCGTTATGGTTTCACATATAGCAACAGTAAGCTTTGATGGGATGGACATCATCGCCATTGATGTGCAAGTTCAGGTTTCATCGGGCATTCCTTGCTTTTCTTTGGTTGGGTTACCTGATAAAGCTATAACGGAGTCTCGAGAGCGGGTTCGTTCAGCACTTTACGCCATGGGGCTTGCCATGCCTCCCAAGCGAGTGACGGTGAACCTTGCGCCGGCTGATGTCCAAAAAGAAGGAAGCCACTATGATTTACCCATCGCATTGGGGTTATTGGCCAGCTTAGGGGTGGTTCCCCAGGATTGCTTGAACGATTATATCGTTTTGGGGGAGCTTGGGTTGGATGGAAGCATCACACCTGTTGCAGGTGCTTTGTCCGCTGCAATTCATGCAAAAACCCAAGGGAAGGGGCTGATTTGCCCGGGGGCTTCTGGGGGTGAAGCTGCTTGGGGGGGGGATTTGAACATCCTTGCGCCCCATCATGTGTTGGCGCTCCTCAATCATTTTAAGGGGGTTCAGGTTTTATCCCCTCCCCAAGGAAAGCTGCAAGAGCCTGTCAAAAATCCTCTAGAACTCGCCCACGTGAAGGGGCAAGAAGGGGGAAAGCGCGCCCTAGAGCTTGCGGCAGCCGGGGGCCATAATTTATTAATGGTGGGCCCGCCTGGTTCAGGAAAATCCATGCTTGCCGCAAGGTTGCCCAGCATTCTTCCAAACCTTTCCGCGGCGGAAGCCCTTGAAACCAGCATGATCCATAGCCTCGCAGGCCAGCTTCAAGAAGGGAGCCTGATCCGGTTTCGCCCCTTTCGGGACCCGCATCACTCAGCCTCCATGCCAGCCTTGGTAGGAGGAGGATTCAAAGCCAAGCCAGGCGAAATCTCTTTAGCCCACAATGGTGTTTTATTTTTGGATGAGTTGCCAGAATTCTCAAGGTCATCCCTGGAGGCTTTGCGCCAACCCTTGGAGATGGGTAAAATTACCGTAGCCCGGGCCAATCATCACGTCACTTACCCCGCGCGCTTTCAATTGGTTGCAGCGATGAACCCCTGTCGCTGCGGATATTTGGATGATGCGGGAAAAGCCTGCCGAAGAGCGCCTTTATGCGCACAAGATTACCAAAGCAAACTTTCAGGGCCTCT
>JBOFRK010000216.1:0-5830 GCA_051650945.1 Alphaproteobacteria bacterium | reverse complement strand
AGCGCGTCTTGGACAAGGTGCTCCCGCTCTGCATCTAAGGAGCTTGTCGCCTCATCCAACAGCAAAATTTTTGGATTACGCACTAACGCCCTCGCCAAGGCGATGCGTTGCCGTTGTCCAACGGAAAGGCGCATCCCCTTCAACCCGAGGGGGGTTTCAAACCCTTGGGGGAGGTGTTCTATAAACCTTAAAATTTGAGCTTTTTGAGCAGCCTCGCTGGCTTGCTTCAGGCTAACCCCTGGAAGGCCAAACTGAATATTTTCCAACACGGTTCCTTGGATTAAGAGAGGCTCTTGGGGGACAACACCCATCACCCGTCGAAAATCTTCCAAAGCAAACTCTTCGATGGGGATGTCATCCAGCAAAATTTCCCCAAGAATGGGGGTATAAAGCCGCAGCAACAAATAAAAGAGGCTTGATTTCCCCTCCCCCGAAAGCCCCACAAAGGCAACCTTTTCTTTGGGGGAAATTTCTAAGCTTAGATCTTCAAAGACCCAACTGTTGGGGCGAGAGGGATAGGCAAAGCTAACATTTTTAAAAACAATCTTTCCCTGAAGCGGGTGGGGGAGAGGCGTTGGTTTTTCGGGAGAGCGAATGGTGGGTTGATCGTTAAAAAGCTCAAGAAACCGCTGGGTAGCACCAGCGGCGCGCTGAAGATCTGCGTAGATTTCTGTCAAAGACCCCATGGCGCCCGCAACAGCTGTGGCATAAAAAACAAATCCTGAAAGGGAACCAGAGCTCATCTTTCCTTGTTGGATGCTGTGGCCTCCCCACCAGGTAAAGAAGGCAATGGACATAAAAACAATGAAAATCACAAGGGTTGTCAGGAGCGCTCGCACTCGGACGCGCTTCATGGCAATGTCCACGACGGCATCTGCCTTCGCGTTAAACTGCTGTTCAAGAGACCCGTGGCGGTTAAACATGTGAACAGATCGCATGTCTGCAAAGGTTTCTTCAATCATGTTGCCAAGCTCTGCCAACGCGGTTTGATTTTTTTTTGAGAATTTTCTCACCTTTTTCCCAAAAAACAGCAGGGGGATTAAGATTAAGGGGATGACGAAAAGCAGCAAAAAGGTGAGGGAAGGGCAGGTATAAAGCAGCAGCCCAAGGCCCCCAAAAATGATCATGAGGTTTCTGACAGCGATGGGAAGAGACGTTCCAATAACAATTTGAAAGAGCATCACATCTGTGGTTAAACGGGTGATTACCTCGCCGGTGCTGAGGGTTTCAAAAAAACTGACATCCAGGTGGATGAGGTGGGAAAATATTTTTTTTCGAAAATCTCCAATAATCCGCTCTGTCACCCATGAAACCAGGTAAAGCCTCCCATAGCTGGAAGCCGCAATCAACACAACGCACGCAGCAAAAATGAGGGCTACCTGTTGCAGCTTTTGAAAATCCCCCGAAAATCCCTCGTCGATAAATAAGGTAACGCCATGCCCGATGCCAAGCAAGCTGGCTGCAGCTATAAAGAGAATGAACACCGACAACACCATCTTTGGCACATAAGGCCTCAGCATTGCCTTTAAAAAGGGCCACAGCAACCCAACATCTTGATGCTTGGGACGATCAGAGATCGTTTCCGTTTCAACATCGCTGGGTTCCCGGAACATGCTTTTCCTTTTTTTTAAGTTTTAGATTACGATCTACCAAATTTTAAGACAGTATACCGAATTTAGATAAATTTTTTTTTATTTTTTTTTGAAAAATGCGGGAAAATTCAAGCCCCATACAATTTCATATAGCAGCTATTTTTGAAGGATTTCAGGAGCAAGGCCCGTCATGGAAGAAACCGTTTCCAGAGCCATGCCCTGGTCTAATAGCCTTTTTGCAACTTCTAATTTACCCTTCTCCAAGCCCAGCCTCTCACCTTCTGCCAGACCCTTTTCCAATCCAAGTTTTTCGCCTTCTACTTTACCCTCGTGGCGAGCATCGTCTTGGATGGTGTCTCTAACCCGAACGGCATCCAAGTATTGGTCATAGGCCTCTAGTTCCGCCCTTGTGTAGGAAGCCTCTTGGGTCAGCTCCAAGGCATGGAGAAGCTCTGGACTTTCCTGAAATTCTTCGGGGATTGCATCTAAATAAGGAAGCTCCTTCAAAAAGCGCAGCCACAGGGCCCCCATTTTTTTATCCGTCCAGGTGGTGGGGGTAAATTTTGGGAGCTCACAAAAGATCAACTCCACAGCTTCGGGTAAGATTTTGTCCAGGGTTTGAGACTTGGTCATCCGATAGTGGTGGTAAAAATCAGGGTCCTTTGGCTCAAACACATCGTTTAAAATGGCAAGGCCCACCACAGGACACAGGTCGTGATAGCTCTGGCCCCGATCCAACTGCTGTACGTAAGCCTTCGATGCACCGAAGAAAAAGCGCTTAAAGAAGCTGGCGCTCCAGGCCATCTGCATCTCCACGACGAAGATCTGGCCTTGATTATCAACGCATTTGACATCCACAAGGGTGTTTCGCATGGAGGGGATGCGTGGGGCTTGCTCTGGCGTCAGGTAGGTGATTTCTTCGATCTGCCGGCCTTCTGGGAGTCGGAGGATGCCGTTAAGAAAGCTTTTGATCAGATCCGGATGCTGTCCAAAAATCTTTTTAAACACCAGGTCGCTCTTAGGGTCTAAGAAGCGCAAGGCTCCTTTGGGGAGAGGCATCGAGTTTTCTTTAGGCACAGAGGCCTTTTGGGTGACCATGGCGTTTTAAATTCGTTTCATGTTTGTGGAATTCCAGAGGCTTTCACTGCCCTTCAATTTACGCTGATTCCCCAGGCCACGCAAGGGGGTTTACGATTGATTTTTGAAGGAGAACGTGGAATACTACAGCCCGTTGAATTTGAAAAATAATAAAAAAATTGGGGTTTGATGTTATCTTTATTTACATCGGTGATGCGCGAAGGGGTTGTCTGCGAAACGCCGGCGGCGGCTCTAGAACGTATTCAAGGGATTTATCTGGAAAATACCCAAAAAATTCGGGAAGCTTTTTTGGGTTTTCAGGATAAATCTATCACACCCTCCCTTTCCCTTGATGAGGCTACTTATCCTTATTTAGGCATAAGCATCCCTTCTTCCCAATTAAATATTGATGCGCGGGTTGCTTATGGCGCAGCCCTTGAGCCAGGGGTTTATGGCACAACCCTTACACGTCCAGACCTGTTTGCTGATTATTATCTCGAACAAATTTCGTTATTGATGGAGCACCACGGTTGCCCTGTGGTGGTAGGAAAAAGCATGTGGTTCATTCCGCTTCCTTTTGTGGATGAAGAAACGGTTTCCTCGTTCAGTCCTGATTCTCTCTGGGGGCTTCAAGAAACATTTGCGTTGCCAGATCTTAGCAAGGTGGATGACACTATTGTGAATGGAACTGCCGCCCTGGGGGGCCCTAAGCCTTTAGCGCCTTTCACAGCAGAGCGCGTGGATTATTCCCTCCACCGTCTACCCCATTATTGCGGTACGTCTTCTGAACATTTTCAGCGCTTTATTTTGCTGACCAACTATCAGCGTTACGTAGAAGCCTTTGTGGAATTTGGAAAACAACAGTTATTAGAAAGAACAAGTGGTTATACAGAACTTGTAACCCCTGGAGACAGCGTTACCTCTTTGGATAAAGGCGGAAGCTTGCTGACAACAGGGACGTCTCCCCAGCACCTTCCCCAAATGCCTGCGTACCATTTGAAGCGTCCAGATCGCAACGGCATCACGTTCATTAACATCGGCGTGGGGCCCACCAATGCCAAAACCATCACAGATCACTTGGCAGTTTTAAGGCCCCATTGTTGGATTATGGTGGGGCACTGCGGCGGGTTTCGCAGAAGCCAAAAATTGGGGGACTATGTTTTAGCCCATGCTTACGTTCGGGATGACCATGTTTTGGAAGAAGATGTCCCCTTGTGGGTTCCCATCCCCCCCATCGCAGAGGTTCAAGTAGCCCTTCAAGAAGCCGTTGCAAGCATCACAGGTTTGGAGGGACTGGAGCTCAAAACCCGCATGCGGACAGGCACAGTGGTGAGTTCGGATAATAGAAACTGGGAGCTGCGCTCTAACGAACTGTTCAAATATTATAACCAAAGCAGGGCCATTGCGCTGGATTTAGAGTCTGCGACCATCGCCACCAATGGGTTTCGGTTTCGGGTTCCTTACGGAACACTGCTATGCGTCTCGGACAAACCCCTCCACGGTGAGCTCAAACTGAAAGGGATGGCGAGCCAGTTTTATCGTCAACGGGTTGAACAACACCTGCGCATCGGGCTTGAAACAATTCGAATTTTGAGAGAAAAAGGGGTGGAGGTTCTGCATTCCCGCAAGTTACGTGGGTTTGATGAGCCTCCTTTTCGTTAATAAACGAGGAAGATAACGATAAGCATGCTTTTTGTATCCGTAGGGGTTATTATTCTGCTAGCCTGTTTAGCCTTTGTGCTTTCCGCAAGTGAAACAGCGGTAACGGCGGCTTCTCGCATTAAACTTCACCAGCTGGCTAAACAAGGAGACTTTCGCGCGGAAGGCGTCTTGGCCCTTCAAAAAAAGATGGGCCAATTGATCAGCACCATTTTGTTGCTCAATACCTGGGCCATCACCGGCATGACTGCCGTTGCAACGCATTTGCTGACAATGCTCTTAGGTTCCCTCGGCGCCGTTTATTCGGCGGTTTTGATGGGAGCCTTTATCACCATTTACCTTGAGGTAATGCCCAAAATTTATGTCTACCACCATGCAGAGCAAACGGCTTTACGCCTCAACGGATTTTTGAGATTTCTGCGGTGGGCCTTGCTTCCCTTGACGGCCCTTGTGGATGGCACAGCGCGCTTTTCCCTAAAAGCCATGGGCGCAAAATTGGGAGACCATACCCTCACCTCAACCCTTGAAGAATTGCGGGGCGCCATTGATTTACATGTGGGGGAGGGGGCTGCCATCGCCCATGAGCGAACCATGTTGCGCAGCATCCTTGACCTAACCCAGGTGGAAGTCTCAGAGATTATGGTGCATCGCAACAAACTTTTTGGGACTGATGTTGAAGAAAATTCTCAAAAAACCGTTCAAAAAATCTTGCAATCGCCCTACACACGTATTCCCCTATGGCAGGATTCACCCGACAATATTATTGGGGTTTTGCATGTAAAAAATTTATTGCGCCATTTGAAAGCAAACCCTTCTAATTTAGAACAAATCAATTTACTGGAATTGGCTATTAAGCCGTGGTTTATCCCTGAAAGCACAACCCTGTTTTCTCAGCTTCAATCCTTTCGGGAGCGACGTGAACACATGGCGTTTGTGGTGGATGAGTATGGTTCCCTCCTGGGAATGGTGACCCTGGAAGATATTCTCGAAGAAATTGTGGGGGAGATTGTTGATGAGCATGATGTTGAAATCCCTGGTGTCCGTGTCGCCCCTGATGGTAGCTACCTCATCCAAGGCGCCGTGACCCTTCGGGATTTAAACCGGCAGTATGATTGGAACTTGCCTGACAATGAGGCCTCAACCCTCGCAGGCCTTGTGCTTTATGAAACAGGGCATATCCCAGAGGTGAACCAGACATTTCATCTGTATGGCTTGAAAGTTACAATTTTAAGGCGCTACCGCAATCAGCTGACGCTGTTGCGGGCTGAGCGTTTGGAAAATTGAGGGTTTGCTTTTTTATAGCCGTTCTTTTCGAGTCTATTGATTAATTTTTTCCGCAAAAATAGCAATAATGTGCAAAAAATATTTACATTTTGGAAAAAATATTTTAACAATCTATTCATTATTAATTATTATTCGGGAAAAACAAGAATGAAGTCTATTGCATTATCTTTTTTAGTAACAGGTGTTACGTTCTTAACTTCCAATGGATGGGGAGTCCT
>JBOFRK010000215.1:0-8943 GCA_051650945.1 Alphaproteobacteria bacterium | reverse complement strand
CTCTCCGTGGATGCCATTGTGAACGTTGAAAATGGAAGCGCTGTCAAGGCTGGCGACGTGTTGGCGCGCTTGCCACGAGAAAGCTCCAAATCCCGTGATATCACCGGAGGTTTGCCACGTATTGCAGAGCTGTTTGAGGCGCGTCGTCCGAAAGATTCAGCTATTATCAGTGAATATGATGGGCGTGTTGAGTTTGGAAAAGATTACAAAACAAAGCGTCGTATTATGGTTGTTCCGGATCACAACCCTGAGGAGCCCGTTGAATATTTCATCCCCAAAGGAAAGCATATTCTCGTTCAAGAAGGGGATGCTGTGAAAAAAGGAGACCTTCTTGTTGATGGAAGCCCTGTCCCTCATGACATCCTGCGTATTTTAGGTGTGGAGGCCCTAGCCTATTACCTTGTTAATGAGATTCAAGAGGTGTATCGTCTCCAGGGTGTGCGTATTAACGATAAGCACTTAGAAGTGATTGTTCGCCAAATGCTCCAAAAAATAGAGGTTATCGATGCTGGTGACACCTCGTTGTTGATAGGGGATCAGCTCAATCGACCAGATTTTGAAGCCCTTAACACCAAGACAGAAGCAGAGGGAAAACGCCCAGCGATTGGTTTTCCAGTTTTGCAGGGCATCACAAAGGCGTCCCTCGCCACAGATTCTTTCATCTCTGCGGCATCTTTCCAAGACACGACACGTGTTTTGACAGAAGCGGCTGTGTTTGGAAGAGAAGATCATTTAATTGGTTTGAAAGAAAATGTGATCGTGGGGCATCTGATTCCAGCTGGAACGGGGGGTATTGTCCGTAAATTTAGACACATTGCGGCGCAGCGGGATATGGAAAAATTACCGGTGTCTGCTGAAGTGAGAGGGGCAGATTCTGAACTTTGAATCCCAAGCGGAGGTTTGGGGGAAACCCCCTTGCCGAAGCTCTCTAAACAAGATATACCTTGTTAGTCTCGGTTCAAGACAGGGGCGTATAGCTCAGCGGGAGAGCGCTACGTTGACATCGTAGAGGTCACAGGTTCAATCCCTGTTACGCCCACCATTAAAAATGGTTGATTAGTTTTAAGACATATTTTTCCTTGACTGGCAAGAAGTGATTTCTCAAAAAAAATTGTAAATGGTTCAAAAATCTTGTATAAAATCAAACAAAGTTTAAGAGAGCTTCATCGTTATGTGTGTTTCGTTTAGTTTAAATAAAGTTTTAATTTTCCTCTTGGGAATCAGTCTTTCTAGCATAGGAATTTTTTCTGGTTTTGCTTGTGATTGTGAAGATTCTTACAAAAATGCTGCCCAAAGCGAACTCTCACAAGGCGTCTCCCAAACGGGAAGTGCAGCTTCTATAGTCACAGTTGTTTCACCTTGGGTGCGCCCTTCTTTGAAGGGTCGCAATGCGGGGGTTTTTATGAAGCTTTTGATCCCTATTCCAAACCAACAAGATAGTTTGATGGGAGGAAGTGCCCCGATTGCAAAAAATGTTGAACTGCATGCCCACGTAAAAGATAACAAAGGGGTTTTCCGGATGCGCCCTGTTGGGGAGATTCAGGTGGAAAAGGAGAGAGTTTTAAAACCAGGTGATTACCACGTGATGTTGATGTCTTTAAATCGTGATCTTAAAAAGGGCGATGTAATAGATTTAACGCTGCGTTTTAAAAAATCAGGAGAATTGTTGGTGAAGGTTCCTGTTCACGAAAGGGCGCCCCATTGAATAATTTTCTGGGTTAAGTGCGAATAAGGAGGAGTATGGGCTCTTTTCAGCCGGAATTTTTACAAAAGCTTCGCGGCCGTATTGTGTTGTCTGAGGTTGTTTCGCCTACAGTACGCTTGGCCGGACGTGGAAAAGAGATGCTGGGGCTTTGTCCATTTCATAAAGAAAAAAATCCTTCTTTTACGTTGAATGACGAAAAAGGAATTTATTATTGTTTTGGTTGTGGTGCCCATGGAGACGCCATTTCTTTTTTGCGCGCCATGCATCATCTCACCTTTGTGGAGGCGGTTACCCTGTTGGCTGAAAAGACGGGTCTCCCCCTAGAATTAAGTGAGACGGGCAAACATTTTTCTGGAGAATCAAGCTACAAACGGTTGTATCTCGCTTTGGAGAGGGCGTGCGCTTACTTCGAGGCTCAGCTTAGGATATCCCAAGGTGAAAAAGCACGGTTATATCTCCAGCACAGGGGCGTATCTGGCCCTTCACAGCAAGAATTTAGATTGGGTTGGGCACCTGCTTTGAATTGTTCTCTCCAAAAACAGCTTCAACAAGAGGGGTTTTCCACGGATGAGTTAGTTCAAGCAGGGCTCATCGGCATTCCCCAAAGTGGTGGTGGGTTTTACGATCGTTTTAAAGAGCGTGTGATGTTTCCGATTATGGACGCCCAGGGGCGCGTCATTGCATTTGGGGGACGTTTGCTGGAGCCTCACCCAAAAGCGCCAAAATACCTCAACTCCCCTGAAACGCCTCTTTTTTTAAAAAAACAATCGGTTTATGGGGCCTATCAGGCCCAACATTCCCAAGCCTTGAAAGATAAGCCTGTCATCTGGGTTGAAGGTTATATGGATGTTATCAGCCTACAGCAGGCTGGTGTGGGAAAAGCGCTTGCTCCTTTGGGCACGGCTTTAACAGAGCCGCAAATAGCCAAGGCGTGGAAGATAGATCCAGAGCCTTTTGTGTGCTTTGATGGAGACCTTCCCGGTCAAAAAGCGGCGTTTCGTTTGGTGGAACGGGTGCTTCCTCTGCTTAAACCTGGTTACTCCCTTCGGTTTATATGTCTCCCAGCAGGGGAAGATCCAGATAGCTTATTGGTTACAGATCGGCGAGCCCTTTTGGAGCGCTTAATAAAAACGGCCTGTTGTTTAGTGGATTTTTTATGGCAATATCATGTGGAGACGCTGTCTTTGCAAACCCCTGAACAAAAGGCTTTTTTCTATAAAACCCTGAAAGCGTTGGTGGGAAGCATTCAAGATCCTCAGGTTAAATCGCTTTACTACCTTTTTTTGCAAAAAAAATGGGATCAGCTGTTGAAGGAAGAGCGAAAGGCGACGTGGCAAAAATCAGTGAATTTTTCTGCAGGCAGGAACGCGTCTTTTTCCCAAAAAAGCAGCGTCCCTAAGCCGCTATTTGACCTTTTGCACCTGCAAAGAAAAATTTTACTTGCAGTTCTCATCAATCACCCTCATTTATTAGAGGAGGTTAATGAATCACTTGTTGCGTTAGATTTGCCGGAACAAAGTAATTTTTCTTGTTTGCGAGATGCTTTATTGGAATGGTTTGCTGAGGAAGGAACTGTTGTTTCTCAAGAAAATGCATCTAATTTTTTGAAAAATGCACTGCTTGAGAAAGGTTTGGCAGAAGTTATGCACCGTATTTTAACGTCAGATGTGTATGTGCACGCTTCTTTCTCAAGGCCAGAAGCTTTATTGGAGCAAGCGAGGGCAGGGTGGCATGATGTGCTCACCCATTATCAAAAGCAAAGTAGTTTTAAAAAAGAATTGCAAGAAACCCAAGATATTTTAGAAAGCAGCATGTCTGAGGATGCTTGGAAGCGTTTGAGGAGTTTGAAAGAATCTTCTTTTTTTAAGATGGATTCGTGAGCAAAAATTTCCAAATCATTAAAACATTTATGTTGAAGTAGTTAAAGGAAGAGAGTAACAAAAATGGCGACGAAGCCGGTGACAGACGAAAAAGATTTGTTTGAAGAAACTTCCGAAATTGCATTGCTTGATAAGGCAAATTCGGTTAAGCGATTGATTGTTAAGGGTAAAGAGCGTGGCTTTATCACCTATGATGAACTTAACCGAATTTTGCCATCAGACCAGGTTTCTTCCGAACAGATAGAAGACGTGATGGCTTCTCTTTCGGAAATGGGAATTTCCCTTGTTGAGGGGGAAGACGATTTCCAAGAGGAAGAAGAAGTTGTCGCCCAACCAGAAGAAGATGAAGAAGGGGAGAAGCCGGGGGCTCAGCTAGAAGCCTCTCGGACAGATGATCCAGTTCGTCTCTATTTGCGAGAAATGGGCTCAGTGAGCTTGTTGACCCGTGAAGGAGAGATCGACATTGCAAAGCGGATCGAGGCAGGTCGGGAAATGGTTATTGGAGCTATCTGTGAAAGTCCCTTGACCATGAAAGCTCTTATCGCTTGGGGAGATGCCCTTCAAGAGGGTAAAATCCTTTTGCGGGACATTATAGACCTTGAAACAACTTATGAAGGGGATGGGGACGCGTCTGAAGAAGAGCTTGAGGATATTGAAGAAGAAGCAGAAGCAGAAGCAAAAGATCCACCTGAAGAGGGGAGCGTTGCGACAGAAGCAACAGATGCCACAGAAGAAGATTTAACCGTTTCTCTTAATAGCATGGAAGCATCTCTTATGCCGGGCGTTTTGGAGAAATTTGAGCAAATTTCTTCTACCTATGAGAAGCTGAGAAAAACCCAGGATAAGCGCTTAGAGGCATTGCGGAAGGGAAAATCTAATTCCTCCTCCCTTGAGAAAGAATATGAAGGTCACCGTCAACAGTTGATTGAGTTGATGAAAGGTGTCCATCTAAACCCCCTTCGTATTGATGAGCTTGTGGAACAGTTGTATGGTTTTAACCGCCGGCTTATCAGCTTGGAGGGTCGATTGCTACGTTTGGCTGAATCTTCGGGGATCAGCCGGGCGCATTTTCTTGAAAATTATTATGGGCAAGAGCTGGACCACAATTGGTTTTCAACCATAGAAGCGCTTCCGCCAAAAGGTTGGAAAAGCTTTTTAGAACGTCACCGTGATGAAGCCGCGGTTATTCGCCAAGATATTTCTCAGATCCCCACAGAGTTTGGGTTGCATTTGAATGAGTTTCGCCGGATTGTTTCCACCGTGCAAAAAGGGGAGCGAGATGCGACCCGTGCAAAAAAGGAAATGATTGAAGCTAACTTACGTTTGGTGATCTCTATTGCAAAAAAATATACAAATAGAGGCCTTCAATTTTTAGACCTGATTCAAGAGGGAAATATCGGCTTAATGAAAGCCGTTGAAAAATTTGAATACCAGCGGGGCTATAAATTTTCAACTTATGCAACCTGGTGGATTCGTCAAGCTATTACACGCTCTATTGCAGACCAAGCGCGAACGATCCGCATCCCCGTTCACATGATAGAAACCATCAATAAATTGGTGCGGATGTCGCGGCAGATTCTCCATGAAATTGGGCGGGAACCCAATCCAGAGGAGCTGGCAGAGCGTTTGATGATGCCTTTGGATAAAGTCAAAAAAGTTTTAAAAATTGCGAAAGAGCCTATCAGCCTTGAAACCCCTATTGGAGATGAGGAAGACAGCCATCTGGGTGACTTCATTGAAGATAAAAACGTTGTGGCGCCGGTGGATGCTGCTATTCAGAGCAATTTGAAAGACACAACTACCCGGGTGCTCTCCAGCCTCACAGCAAGGGAAGAGCGTGTTTTAAGGATGCGCTTTGGAATTGGTACAAATGAGCATACTCTAGAAGAAGTGGGGCAGCAATTTAACGTGACCCGTGAGCGGATCCGTCAAATTGAAGCAAAAGCGATTCGAAAGCTGAGGCACCCAAGTCGCTCAAGAAGGCTTAGAAGCTTCTTGGATACTTAATGGAATAGCCAAGCGTTAATAGAGAGGAATTTTATACAGATAGTTCTTCCCTTTTGTGGAAAATCATCGTATAAGTGGTGTCCTGCAGCCGATCAATTAAAGAGTGTTTAGATAGGTGATTATGATGCCAATTGAGAGAACTTTATCCATTATCAAGCCAGATGCAACACGTCGCAATTTGACGGGGATCATCAACAGCCGGTTTGAGCAAGCAGGCCTTCGCATTGTTGCCCAGAAGCGTCTTCAATTTTCCCTTCAACAGGTTGAGAGATTTTACGCCGTTCATGCGGAGCGTTCATTTTTTCAATCTTTATGCGAAATGATGGCTTCGGGTCCTGTTGTGGTTCAGGTTTTAGAAGGTGAAAATGCTATTCAGCGTAACCGTGAAATTATGGGTGCGACCAACCCTGCAAACGCTGCAGACGGAACGATCCGAAAGCTGTTTGGAGAGTCCATTGAGCACAATTCTGTTCATGGTTCAGACAGCCCCGAAACGGCAGCCGAAGAGATCCGTTTTTTCTTTTCTGAGATTGAGATTATTGGTTGAGCCTTCTATTTTTGTGGGGGTGAAAAAAAGGCTACACAAAATTTGTCCAGCAAATTTTTAGAGGGTATGTGATTTCCCTTGCATAATCCGCGTCCTAGGGTGAGGATTTGAGACACAATCCAGTTGCCTGCTTCAACTCCCTTAGAAGCCCCAGCGATGCCTCCCCCAACAGCTGCGACACTACCTCCAACAACGCCGCCGATAACGGGGCCTGCTACGTTTCCAGGTCCTGGAGCAACAATAGTTCCGATGGCTTCTCCCATGCCGGCACCTGTTGCTGCGCCGCCTGCGGCACTGATGCCACCCCCCAGGAGCCCTCCTCCAACGCCGCCTGCAATTTTACCTGCATCAATAATACACAACTTTGGATTTTTAACTCTAAGACAATTAGGAACGTTGATTTTGATGCTAGCGCCAGGGCATTCACGACAAAGATTTTGCGCTTCTAAACAATGACATGCTAAACCTGGTACACATATGGTTGCGCAAAAAATTTTGTTGACGATATCATCAAGGACCGTTGCATTGGCTGAGTTGAAAGACAGCAGAGAGCCAACAAGCAGCCATCTGTAAATGAATAAAGATTGGGTCATGGGCGTAAACTTCCCCCTTTTTTGAAGCTTTAACCCATTGTAAAAGAAAAGAAATTAAAAACTGTTTAAAATCAAAGGATAAAGACAGTGATGCGAATTTACTTAAGAAAGGGGGGTTACTTTCAAATTTCGCTCAATAATCCATGCCGCTTGGATGGCTTCCAAGATACGTTCATTGGAGCGTGCAGGATCATCAGAAAAATCAGGAAGCTGCTGAACCCATCCCCAAAGGTCTGTAAAGCGTAAATTCATCAAATTCACCTCTGGATGAACCTCTTCCAGGAGTTCTGCGATTTCTTCAATATCAGTCCATTTTAAAGACACGGGAGGCTCACCCCACCATCATGTTGCGCGTGGCAGAAGGCAGAGAAACAACCAAGCCATCTAGTTCAGGAGAAATGATGATCTGACATCCAAGCCTGGACGTTTGGGTTAAACCAAAGGCAAGGTCGAGCATGTCGTCTTCATCTTCTGAGGCTTCTCCCAACAGTTCATACCACTCAGGGCTGACCACTACATGGCATGTTGAGCACGCAAGGGACCCCTCACAAGCGCCTTCCAGATCAATTTTATTCTGATGTGCAATTTCTAGAACCGAGAGCCCAATAGGCGCTTCAACTTCAAGGCGAGATCCGTCTTTATGAATAAATGTCATTTTCGGCATATACGGTTCCTTCTCGGCGTCATAAATCTTAAAAAACATAAAGTGTTAAAGACCCCCCATTATTTCCCACGTCTTCATTCCTAGCAAAGTTTTTTTTACGGAGCAAACTTTTTTTTAAATATTTTTAAGCGAACCTATAGACATGAAAAAACATATAGCTTCAGGTTTTGCTGCATTATTAAGCATTGGGTTGGCTGGTTGCTCTCTGTTGCCAGATGCGCCCGCGCCTGCGCAGCGGATTTTAATAGATCCAGAGCCACTTTCAACGCCTTTTCCTGCTAAAGGCAAAAAGAGGGCGATGTGGGTGTGGGTGGAAGACCCTCAAACAGAAAGCTTTTTAGAAACGTCCAAAGTGCTCTTAAGGCCCACTCCTCATACCCTTGGATCTTATGAGGGGATTGTTTGGGCGTCTCCGCCTGGGACTATGTTGAAAAAAGCTTTGGTCAAGTCCCTCGTGGCTTTCAATGGATTTGAGGGTGTTACAGAAACCTTTCAAAACACAAGCCTACCTTTAGCAAAGGTTTCTACGACTTTGGATGGGTTTTGGATTGATTACACCTTAGGAGGCGGGGGCCAAGCACGTATCAAAGGAACCATCCGCCTGGAACGAGATTTTTCTAGCGCCACAAGCAAACAGATCACGAAGGTTTTTGACATCAAAGTCCCCGTCCGCGGATCAGGTAAGCAGGCTATTTTTCAAGCCATTGAAGAAGCGGTTAAGCAATGGTCCCAAAATGCTGTAACATGGATTTATAATTAAAAACCACCCCTATTTTATTCAACGGTCACAGATTTTGCTAAATTGCGAGGCTGATCCACGTCCGTTCCTAGGCAAAGGGCGGTGTAATAAGCCAACAGCTGAAGGGGAAGGGCATAAAGCAAGGGCATGGTAAAGCTGGATGTTTCGGGAAGAATGTAAAAGCTGGCAGAAAGGTGCTTAAGCTTTTCCTTCCCTTTTTCATCGGTCAGGATGATCAGCTTCCCTTTGCGTGCAGCAACCTCTTGAATATTAGAAGCTGTTTTATCAAAGTAGACATCATGGGGGGCCACCACCACCACCGGAACCCGCTCATCAATCAGGGCAATGGGGCCATGCTTCATTTCCCCCGCAGGGTAAGCTTCCGCGTGGATATAAGAAATTTCCTTAAGTTTGAGGGCTCCTTCCAGAGCCAAAGGAAAAGCGGCGCCTCGCCCTAGGTATAAAACCGTTTGGGCTTTGGCAAGCGTGGCGGCTATCGCTTGGAGTGGCGC
This sequence comes from Alphaproteobacteria bacterium, assembly GCA_051650945.1. GTDB lineage: Bacteria > Pseudomonadota > Alphaproteobacteria > Holosporales > JBOFFI01 > JBOFFI01. The sequence continues at coordinate 296 of JBOFRK010000215.1, read as the reverse complement.
CACGTTCCCTAAAAGAGGGAGCATTTGGGCGGGCAAGGCTTCCAGAGCATCAAGGTGGGCCTGTAAATCTTGGGGAGAAAGTGTTTTTCGTCCCTCCGCGGTTTTCAAACACAAAAGGGCCAGCACCATCAGCTGGCTTGTAAATGCCTTCGTCGAGGCAACGCCAATTTCAGGCCCTGCTTGGGTATGCAGGCTGATATCAGCAGCTCGGTCAATGGAGCTGGAGGGAACGTTCACCAAAGCAAGCACTTTCTGGCCTTGGCTCTGGGCATATTCGAGAGCGCCCAGGGTGTCTG
>JBOFRK010000214.1:0-3363 GCA_051650945.1 Alphaproteobacteria bacterium | reverse complement strand
AAGCTGCAAGCCCTGAAACTGATGTAAACACGAAAGGGCTGGGCCTAACATCTGAAGAGCCCTCATTTTTCAAAAACAGTGAGGATTTGAAAGCGACAGAGCTTCCAAATCTTCAGGCGCATAAAATGGAAATGCTGTCACAAAATCAGATTTTTGAAGTCCAAGAGGAAACACATGCTGTTGAAGAAGCAGTGCCTTCTGGAGCAAATGAAGCTTTTTTAATAGGGGCGCTAGAACAAGAAAAAATTGAAATTGAACCAGCCGTTACGCCTCTTGTGGTTGGGGAGGGTTCTCAAAAAATTACTTATTATGCTGAAACTACAAACCGTTTAAACTCCAGGGCTATGGTCAGCCAGATTGTTGATCAGATCCCTTATGAGGCCCTTAAAACAGAAGGCCAGCAACATTTTAAACTTCAAATCCACCCCAAAGAGCTGGGGGAAGTGCAGGTGCACCTGGTGATGATGGAGCAAGGAAAGTTGCAAGCGACGTTCTCTGGTTCGCCCTACACCATGGACCTTTTGCAGCAGAGCTCAGATTTGTTGTGCGAATCTTTGAAAAAAGAAGGCTTTGATGCGTTGTCTGAGAATTTTTCTTTTACATCGGATCAATCGTTTCAAAAGGGCTTTGAGAGAGAAGCTTCCGCTACACCCGCTTTGCTTAATTTAGATCAATCTGCCCAGCAGGATGCGATTCAGCTAGATAGGCTTGAATCAAGCATGCGTCAGCTCTTTCAACACCAGGGGTCTGGGTTGAGCGTGAGCTTAAACGTTTAACCATTCACAATTAAAAACAAAAACAAGGAGCAAAAAGCATGGTAGATGTGTCTGGAATTTCAACATTGGGAACCGACCTAAAGGCGACAGCAAAAAACAAGAAAAAAGATTTTGAAAGCCAAATGCAGGAACAGGCAACTTTCATGGCGAAGGTTGTTTCAAGCCTTAGCTCGGATCCTATGAATCCGCTCAAACCCCAAGATACCATGAAGTTGTTTCAGGATCTAACCAATAGCCAACAGCTGATGCGTCAAACAGAGCTGCTTGAAGGGCTTTCCAAGAAGATGGAAATGGGACAATTGTTAACAGCTTCTTCCTTGGCTGGAAAATCGATTGAAGTTCAAGATGATCGCTTTCGAGTGAATGCGGTGAACCTTCAATATCATTTGCCAGAGGAAATTGATGGGGCCTTTGTCGATATCTTGAATGAACAGGGGAATGTTGTGAGAAGCCTGCAAGTTACTCCTGAAAAAGGCATCCACTCCCTTGCGTTTGATCAAAGGGACTCCCAAGGAAGGCGTTTAGACCCTGGAATTTACGCCTATCGGGCGCGATATATTGAGAAGGGAAGCCTCGAAGCAGAGAAGCTATTGGCACCAAAATCGTTTACTGTTCGTGAACAAGTCCAGCAAGCCAGTTATATTCTTCCAAAAAGTGCAAAACAGTGCACTCTAACGCTTGAGACGGATAAAGGGCAAGTTGTGCATCGTTGGAAGGGAAACCTAGAACAGGGTAAGCATGGGGTAGATGTTTTTGAGGCGTTTAAACAAGCAGGGGTTGTATTGCCAGAAGGCTCTTACCGTTTCCGAGCCTATGCCATTGATCAGCAAGATAAACCAATCGAAACCCAAACCTTGATGCATGTCCAGGTAGAAGGTGTTGAAATGGGTGAAAAAGGACCTGCTTTCCGCTATCAAGGAGGGCTTGCCACACCGTTTGAGCGTTATCGGGCTTTAAAGCAAACGGAAGAAAATTTGAACGTACAGCTAGATTCTATACTTCAAAAAAGCCTGCACAAAAATTTAGAAGCTATTTAATTTATACAAAAATGTCTAATAAGGAAAAATGAGGGAGAGATAACATGTCAACGATGACGACAGCAAGTATGGGAATGAAAGTTCAACAGGGCTTTATGGATTCCCATACAGGCAATATCGCAAACGCGAAAACAGATGGATTTATGCCAGAGGTGCCTAGTTTCTTAACCCAGGTGGTTGGGGGAAAGAATGGTGTAGCCATGACCGTTCAAGACGCTTTTTATATTCAAGGGCCTGTTGAAATGACAGAAAACAATTTGGATTTGGCGGTGGATGGCCCTGGTTTTTTGATGGTGGATTCAAGCTATGGAAGGGCATTTAAAAAATCGGCCAGGGGCGAGCTGGATAAAGATGGTTATTACCGTGATGAAGGTTTGAGTTATGTCATGGGGCTTCCAGTCAATGCAGACGGTACGTTTCCTAATATGACAGGGTCTTCCTTTGAGCGGATCAAAATTGATTTTGCTTCTAATACGGCGTCTGCTACAACGGAAGGCAAGCTTTCTTTTAATTTGCCTGCCAACGCCCAAGCTGGAGACACTCAAACCACCGAAATTCCTGTTTATGATTCCCTTGGGATGGAGCATCAGGTGCGAATTATTTGGACCAAGCAAGCAGCTCCTTTAGTTTGGCGAGGTGTAGCAGATGTATTGCCCAGTACGCCGCCAACTCCAGATGGAACAGTTGGTGCTCCTTGGGCAGCAGGGGTTGACGTAACCTTTACAAATCTCGGTACTTTAGCATCTCCGAATCCTGTCCCTAATCTCACCGTCACGGGTTGGACCAGCGGTGCCGCTGATAGCGACATTGCGCTAGATTTATCCTCTGTAACCCAATTGGGAGAAGAATTTGTCGTGACAGAGCTTAAAACAGACGGAGCTGGGTTTGGTACTTATGTTTCCATCGCCATTGGGCAAGATGGTATTGTTTCTGCACGTTATAGCAACGGTGAAAGCAAAGATCTTTGGAAAATTGGTTTGGCTTCTTTTCCAGCAGTTACTGGTTTAGAGAGAAAATCCAATAACCTGTTATTGGAGACGCCTGACAGCGGTAAGGCTCTTTTTGCAGATGCTGGGCAAGGGAGTGTCGGTAATTTGTTGGCCAAAAACATTGTGGCATCAGCATCAGATCTCATGACAAGCCAGATCGAAATCTTGAGCTCTTCTCAAGTATTTAGCGCTTGCTCGGGAGCCTTTGGGAAAGGGCGTGATTGCGAAGAGATTGTGACAGGTCTCCTGCGAAGCTAGTGAACAAAACGTAAAAATGTTTCATTTTTACAAGATCATTAGCCAATTAAATAAATCTTTTTTAACCATTTAGATAAAAAAAAATAAAATAAACAAAAAGGCAGTTTTTAACTGCCTTTTTTTTTAAAAAAAACATTTTTTGTCTCTATTTTTTTAATATTTTTGCGTAGACTCCAGCTCAATATATTGACAAAAAGATATAAAAGATTGAAAGGGAGGCTCGATCGTGGATGCTCTTCTTACAACATTTCGGGGGTTAGGACCTGTTCGTTTGGGACTCATGGGGGCGCTTTTTGTAGCTGT
>JBOFRK010000213.1:0-4830 GCA_051650945.1 Alphaproteobacteria bacterium | reverse complement strand
TACAACGGACACAGGCGCAGCTTTGAGGGCCATTGAAACCCAGTGTGACGTGCTTCTCAAGGGAACCCAAGTAGACGGCATCTACAGCGCTGATCCTCAAAAAGAGGCAAACACTGTTTTTTACCCCGCGCTCTCTTATCAGGATGTACTCAACCGCAAGCTGCAAGTGATGGATTTAACGGCCATTACGTTGGCCCAGGAAAATCAGTTGCCCTTGGCTGTTTTTTCTTTACAATCAGAGCATGCTTTGCAAAATCTTTGGGAAGGGAAGGCCCGCTTTAGCTGGGTTTCATAAATTTAAAAGGAGTTTCACGGTGCCCGAGGCATTAAAAACAGATTTAAGAAAGCGCATGACAAGCGCCTATGACGTGTTCGTCAAAGAGTTAGGAGGATTACGCACAGGACGCGCCTCCCCCAATTTTCTTGACCCCATTATGGTGGAGGCCTACGGTTCTTCTACCCCGCTTCAACAGGTGGGAAATATAAACGTTCCGGAACCGCGCTTGCTAACGGTTCAAGTGTGGGACAGCAACCTTGTGAAAGCGGTGGAAAAAGCTATCCGAGATGCAAATTTAGGGGTAAACCCGTCTGCAGATGGTAACCTGATCCGCGTGCCGCTGCCTGAGTTGACCCAAGACCGACGCCAAGAGTTGGTGAAGCTTGCAGGTAAATATGCTGAAAATGCGCGGGTAGCCGTGCGAGGCGTTCGGCGAGACGGCATGGACCAGCTTAAGAAAATGGAAAAGGAGAAGATCCTTTCAGAAGATCAAATCCGGCGGGTTTCAGATGAAATCCAGACCCTGACAGATGAGTTTATCGGAAAAATTGACCAAATTTTAGCGGTGAAAGAGAAAGATATCTCCCATATCTAATCCACCAAATTTTGGGGTTAGGTGCGTTGCAAAAGGAAAGGAAACAGAGAAGATGTGTCAAAATCCCGTTGTTGATGTAGATGCATCTGGACGCCAAGATACCCTAAAATCCTATGCCCACGGTTGGTTCCCGCTTCTGTCTTTTGAAAAAATTGAACAATCCCTCAAGCAAGCCATGCAGGGCGCTGACGACGGGGAGTTTTTTTTAGAAAAACGCCAATCCCAGAGCCTGCTTTTGGACGATGGCAAGGTGAAGGATGTTTCTTCCCAAGCCTCCCAAGGATTTGGCCTGCGTTCAGTTCACGATGAGGCCACGTTTTACGCTCACAGCTCTGAAGTCTCCGCAGACGCGGTGGGCCGCGCAGCCCAAACCCTCGCTTTCAAAAAAGGGGAGCAAACGTCTTCTAGTCTTGCACTTCCGCCTCTTCAACGCCTTATAGGAACCTCGCTTCCCCCTGAAACCCAAAAGCAAGGGCAAGCCAGCCAGGAAGCTTTTGAAGCGAAGGTGTGCTTGCTCCAAGAGATGGATGCCTACGCGAGACAACTCTCCCCGCTGGTAACCCAGGTGACCCTAGGGCTTTCCCACGGATGGCAGTGGATCTGTTTAGCGCGCTTGGAAACGGAGCAACGCTTTGACTTGCGCTCCTTAGGTTTATTGACCTTGAGTGTCGTTGTTTCCAAAGGAGGGCGTAAAGAAAAAGGAACCTTGCGGGTTGGAGGCAACTATGCCTTAGAACACTTTTTGGAAAAAGAAACTTGGCAAGGGTATGTTCAAGAAGCCCTGCGGCGTGCCTTGCTGTCTCTAGAAGCAGTTTCAGCGCCTGCTGGCGAAATGCCCGTTGTGCTGGGTTGTGGAACGCCGGGAGTCCTCCTCCACGAAGCTGTTGGCCATGGGTTTGAGGCTGATTTTAATCGAAAAGGCCATTCCATTTTCTCCGCTCAAATGGGCAAGCAAGTCGCAGCCAAAGGCGTGACCGTGGTTGACGATGGAAGCCTCATATGGCAAGGGTTGCAGGCCCCTGGCACCTTAAGTTTTGATGATGAAGGAACACCCACCCAACCCACCACACTCATCGAAGACGGCATCATGGTGGGCCATCTGTGTGACCGTTTGAACGGACGCTTGATGGGCAAAGCTTCTACAGGAAATGGGAGGCGTCAGAGCTATGCGCACATGCCCATGCCTCGCATGACGAACACTTACATGTTAGCGGGGCAAGCTTGCCTTGAAGACATGTTTCAAGACCTTAAAAACGGTATCTATGCGGTAGATTTTCACAGCGGACAGGTGGATATTGTTTCAGGTAATTTTGTGTTTTCAGCAGCAGAAGCTTATAAAATTGAAAATGGGAAATTGGGGCAACCCATTAAAGGCCTGACCCTTACAGGAAGTGGGCCTGAAACCATGAAAAAAATTCGCATGGTTGGGAATGATTTGAAATTTGACCCGAGCGCAGGGTTTTGCGGAAAAGCTGGCCAAAGCGTCGTGGTTGGCATTGGGCAACCCAGCCTGCTTGTCTCCTCTCTCATCGTTGGTGGAACCAATAGATAGCAACAAAATAAAAAATATTTTTACCAAATTTCAATTTATTTAAAATTAAGCAAACAGCTAATTATTTGTTTTTACATCTAAAAAACAATATCCAAAAAATCTATCCAACTATAAACCACTTCGCTTCACATTCTATTATATAAAAATTTACCTTTTCAAGCTAACTTAACAAAATTCCTTGATTTTGCAGCGTAAGCTAACGTGACAAGAATATGTGGAACGGTAATGGGACAGCAAACAAATCTCTCTTTTATTTTTTTATTTTTTGAAGATTTTTATTATGAAATTTTAAGACAAAAAGAGCGCGTCTTATCTAACAGATGGCGCCAAACCTTGTCCCCTATCCTTGCCCTGGAAGCGCCCCTTTCCCATGAGGCTTCATCCATTAAGGCAATGACAGGAGATGGATATCAGAATCCGGATGTGGAACGCATCCTGTCCAGCTTTCAGCATATTCTTGAGACTCAATCTTTGAAAGCTAACCAAGAAGGAGGAGCTTTCGGCGTTGCTTGCTACCGGGAAGCCCAATACATCATGGTAGCTTTAGCTGATGAAATTTTTCTAGGATTGCCCTGGGAAGGGAGACGCTATTGGGAATCTCATTTGCTTGAAGAGAGAACTTTTTCTAGCCATATCGCAGGGGAACGCTTTTTTACATTTTTGGATGCATTTTTGAAAGAACGTAATCCTTTGAAACAAGAAATTGCGTTGCTCTATTTATCTGCCCTAGGGCTTGGATTTAGGGGAAAATACAGAGGATTTGATGATGGAGGGGCTTTGAGTCTTTACCGTGAACAGCTCTTTACCTTTGTATACCGGCAATCCCCTAGCCTTTTTCAAACCTCCCAACACCTTTTTCCCCAAGCAACGCAGCACACGTTAGAAGGAGCCCCCGAGCAGTGGAATGAAGACCTTAGAAAGTGGGGGCTTATCCTTCTGGGGGTTATTTTGGGGTATTTCTTTTTTTCCTACACCGTTTGGTATGGAACGACTTATCACCTGGATACATTGACGGACTCTATCCTAGAAGGTTTGCAGCAATTAAGGTAATCATTTTATGGATTCATTTTTCTTAGTTCTAGATTTGATCTGGCCCATCTTGCTTGCATTGCTATGCTTGGTTGGGGTAACGGGTCTTATTTATCAGTTTACAAAATCCCCTAGAGCGGAAAAAGATAAGGACATTGCATCAGCTTCCCCAAGTGCATGGCGCAATGCAAAAGCTAAGTTACAGTACTTTTTCGCTCGATACGGCTATCTTCCCAAAGATCAGCTAACCCAATCTTTTTTAAAAGCCCTCGAGTCTATCCAAGACTTAATTGGGGAGAAGCAATCTCATTATCAGCTTCCTTGGTTTATGCTTATAGGGGTGGAAGGAAGTGGAAAAAGCTCTTTGTTACAATCCCTCCAGCCTAAACAACCTATTTCTCAGGATTTTCCAGAAGATTCTCGGGCTTGTGACTGGTATTTTTATGACCATGGCATTGTCATTGATGTCAAAGGTGACCTCATTGTGTCTGAAAACGATCTTTATTCAAATGAACAAGATTGGCGTTTGTTGTTAGATCTTCTTGCTAACCATCGATCTAAGCGCCCTTTGGATGGGATTGTTTTAACCATTTCTGCAGAAGAGCTTTTAGGGAAAGTTCCCCATGAGCTTTTGATGCGGCGAGCAGACCGTCTTTACATGAAATTGTGGGAAATGCAACGCATGTTGGGTGTTAGGCTTCCTGTTTATTTCTTGATAACTAAATGCGATCTTGTGGCGGGCTTTTCTAGCTTCTGCCAAGAAATTCCAGAAGAAAATCATCAGGATATTTTAGGTTGGTCTAACCCTTATGCCATCGAAACGGCTTTTTCTCCCGTTTGGGTTGAAGAGTTGTTTGATGAAATTGGAGGCCGAATCACCCGCCTGCAGCAAGAAATTTTTGCCCAAGGACAAATCTATGATGAACGGGATGGCGTTTTTGTTTTCCCAAAGGAATTTCGTTCGCTCAAAAGCAATCTAAAGACTTACCTGGAGCACCTGTTTAAGGAAAATATTTACCATGAAAGTTTTTTCCTGAGGGGCGTTTATTTTTGCGGAGTTCCTGGTAAGATCCCCTCTAGCGTATCGGCATTTGAGCATGTTTTTCAAGAGAGCACAGAAAGCCAAGGAGAAGTTTTTTACCTTTCTCCGGAAGGCTTTGAAAAGTCAGAAACGTCTTTTTCTTTCACACCTCCAAAGCCTATTTTTTTTGCTGCAAACCTTTTTAAAGATAAAATTTTTCCAGAAAAAGGAATTGCAAAACCAGTTCACGCGCGTTTCTTTCTTCAAACCAAATCGCTTCGCTTGCTTCAGGCTATTGGCTTGCTTGGAACAGCTTTTGGCATTTACGGCCTGATCAATGCTTATGATAACCTTCA
>JBOFRK010000212.1:0-3905 GCA_051650945.1 Alphaproteobacteria bacterium | reverse complement strand
CAAAGGATTGACGAGCCTTGATGAGGTGAAACGCGTTGTGGGGCTTCCTCAAATCATGCCGGAGGTTGTGTCATGAACATCTATTGTTATCGAGCCTTTAATAAGCAAGGCAATGTTTTGAAAGGGACTATTTTCGCGCCTTCTGCCAACGATTTTTTGTTGAAATTGCAAGAAAAAGGTCTGGAATTGATTTCATGGCACGAATCCTGGTTTAAAAAAAATTTTACGGCTCGCAGCCCTAAACATCAGCATCAAGATCTTGTTTCGTTTTGCAGTTATCTCTACTATTTTTTAAAGGCAGGACTTTCCATAAGTCATGCTCTAAACGAGATGCAATCTGTTTTTCATGGATTTTTCCAAAGCACCATTGTCAACCTGCTCCATGATATTCAACAGGGAGCCCTTTTTTCAGAGGCGCTTCAAAAACAAGCTCCTTTTATGGGCCCCGTTTTGATCAGCTTGGTCATTGCAGGGGAAAAATCAGGAAATTTAGAAACGGTCTTACAGACCATGATTCAGATCCTCCATCAACAAAATAACACGCGCAAGCGTTTAGAGAAGGCTTTTCGATATCCTTTGCTCTTGGCGGCGGTTTTGGGATGTGTGTTTGTAACCCTTTTTTTCTATCTTGTGCCCCCTTTTATCGATTTTTTTGAAGCATGCCATTTTGTTCCCTCTTGGGAGACAAAACTTTTGATCTCTTTTTATGAAGAACGATCTTTTTGGGCAACTGTCTTTGGAGGGTCGTGTGGAATAGGCGTTGGGCTTTTTTTCTTTTCAAAAAAAAACTCCGTTCGGTTAAAATTGCACCGCTTGTTGGTGAAAATTCCAGGCATGGGTCCTTTGTGGCTTAAGATGCAGCTGCGCCCTTTCTTAGATCTATTAACGTTGTTACTGGGTTCTCAAATCGACCTGTTGCAAAGCTTGAAGCTTTCTAAATCAACGCTTTTTTCTCCTTATTTGCGTTCTAAGGTAGAGCAAGTGATAGACGACATTCGTCAGGGACAAAAACTCTCCCAGGCCCTTGAGCGCGCGCTTCTTTTTCCTGCTTTTTTAATTCGCATGGTTCAATTGGGAGAAGAAACCAGCCAATTACAAGAGAGCTTACAACAGCTTAGCGCGATGTATGCCAAGGAAACAGAAGATAAACTTGATATTTTAATCTTAGGAATTGAGCCAGGTCTCTTGGTCACCTTGGGACTGTTGATGATGTGGTTCATCACAGCGCTCTTCCTGCCGCTTTACGAAAATTTACCTTTATTGCAAGAGGTATCTTGATCTATGATTCGCAAAATTTGGAATCAGTTATTTTCAAAACAACAAACCCCCAAAGCGCCGCCTAAACGCTATATTTTATTGTTTGGGGAGCATGAAATCACCCTCTTTTTGCTGGCTTTTGAACAAAAAATTCCAATTCGTTTACACAGCTGTACATGGGAAGAGCCCCCAGAGTCTATGATGACTTTTTTGGAGGCTGAGCCTCACATTCCCATTGATTTTTTCTATGGGGGTTCAGGCCAATCTTTAAAAATAGAATCCATTCCTGATACATTAGGTTATTGGGACATGTTTCAGTGGAGTCGAAATAAATGGAAATTTTTTAAAGATCAGTCTTTTTTTGCGAGCCTTCACTATCAATTTTTTCCGGAAAAACGCCTCATTTTCGGCGCTTTTTCAAAACAAGAGCGGCTTAAAATTTGGCTGGAAACGCTTAAAAAAAGCAAACGCTATGTAGAGGACATGTCGCTTTTTATCTTCATCCAGGGAGGATTTTACAAGCAGTTACATGAATCTTTATGCAACTCCCCGTCGCCTTGGTTATGCGTGGTGAGTTTTGAAGAAAAAAAATTGATTCAACATACCATTTTACACCAGGGGTGTGTAGTTTTAACCCGTTTACTGCCCAATGTGGAGACAGAAACACCAAAAATTCAAGAAATTGAAAAAGAAATCCAAGGAACCCTTCGTTATATAAGCAAAACCGCGTGCACGGTTTCTGAAACCATTGATTTGCTAATTCTAAAACAGCATGAGGATGATCTCAACGTTTCGTTTCAGTTTAACGAAATAAAGCAAAGCTGGACGCTTTTTCCAGAACAAATTGAGCTATTACTTGGGCTTCAAGTAAAAAAATCCAGCATTGTGAATCTTTCTTTTGCTTTTGCATACCCGCGCCACGCTACCTTAAAGCCTTTAAAATGGGAACTGCAGGGATATCCACGGAGCTATTTTAAAAAACGTTTGTATATAAGAAGCGGGCCTTCACTCGTGGGATGTTTGCTTTTGTTGCTTATGTACCTTTTTTTAGATTTTTTTCGCTTAGAAGAACAACTCTCTATTATTCAGGGATCTCTCCAAGCCCTTACGTACCAAGAAAAAGACCTTGATAATCATTTAAATGCGTTTCCTTTTTCGGCGGATCTTTTACGCCAAGCTTTGTGGATTGAAAATACACTCACAATTCCTCAAAAAATCCTCGAAGAGGTACTCCAAAAACTCCCTGAAATTTTACAAGACAAATTAAGGTTGCGCCATCTTGACTGGCAGTATGAAGAAATGGGGGAAAATGGAGGGAAAAGCTTAATTTTGGAGGCTTATCCCATTGTGCTGAAAGATCCAGAAGATTTAGAAATTTTGTTTGATCATTTTTTAACATCCCTTAAAAAGCAATTCCCAACCTGTGTGTTTGATATCCTCCATGGCCCCTATGGAGCTCAGCCGACGAGGCTTCTCACAGGTGGCCTTGGGGAAGAGAACAATGACACAGACCCAAGCTGTATCGTAAAAATGACCTGGCCCCAATAAAAAAGGATTTCCCACATGTTAGAGCGGTTTTGGACTTTTTCGCTTTTTATCATAGAAGCTTTAAAAAAAGAAAAAAAAAACAAAATTGACAGGGCCTCGCTCAATTTTAGATGCGTTCACGGGGATTTTAAATTTCAAATCCAAACGGGGGCAGCTGATATCTCAAATCAAAATAATCCCTCTAATCTTCCTCGGATTTATTTTTTTGGTGTTGCTTGGGTACCGATTGATATCCTTACAAGACCAGATTTTTTATTATGAAACGATCTCTCAAGAATTTCAGCAGCGCTTGCAAGAAAAGAAAAAAGACCTCTCATTTTTACGCTCATTGATACAGGGAGCCCCCATAAATTCTCTCGAATATTTATTAAATGCTCCCAAAATCAACCGCTTTGCCTTTGGGGACCGTTTAAAATCCCTCTCTCAAGAAAGTGGATTTGATGAAATGTCGTTCAGCTTGATGCCCCAGAAAAAAATTCTCTTCAAAGAGGATCTATCCGCTTTATTAACAACAGTTTCTGTTTCTTATAGGGTTGGAGCTGACATGCAATTATGGCAATGGATGCGTCGTCTTTCCACAGAATTTTCTTGTTTTTTTATACCGCGCCGGTTAACTGTTGAGCGCATCGTATCCCAAGATGGTTTTCTAGAAGGCATTGCAGGGATTTACGTTGTGGATTGGGTTACTTTCGACCCCATTCCCAAAAAACGCACCCCATCTTCTGTAAAGGCATTTTAAAAACCTGCAACGATTGGTTGAAAAAAACCCAAACATTTCCCCTTTTTCGTGGGGAAAACAATCACCGGCTAGGATGCGGGCGAGAGGCTTCCAAACGCTTCCCCGTCATGCTCACATAGAAAATTTCTGCAATACTGGTGATATGGTCCCCAATGCGCTCCATGTTTTTCGCAATAAACAGAAGGTGGGTGCAGGGCGTGATCTGGCGCGGGTCTTCCATCATGTAGGTCAACAACTCCCTGAAAAGGGAGGTGTAGAGGCTGTCTACCTCAACATCTTGCTTCCATATTTTTTCTAGCATAGCGGGGTTTTGTTCCTGGATACCCAGTAGCACTTGATGGAGCATCTCGCAAATGCTTTC
>JBOFRK010000211.1:0-4696 GCA_051650945.1 Alphaproteobacteria bacterium | reverse complement strand
GACCCATAGGTTTGGCAACGGGTATCGGTAAAAAAGGAAAGACCCCCAAGCGATTAGGACAAACCCAAGCCATCGCAAATGGGTTCGCCATAGGCTCAACCACAGATTCCCCAGGGTCATCAAGATGATAGCCAGGGGAGGCATCAGAGGAACCTGCACCAAGGCTCCTGGCCAAGAGCTGATTTCCTTCGCAATCCATGCTAAAAGCCATAACCCTTTGCTTAAAAAGGGGAGGGTTAAGGGAACGTCTTGAACCAGGGTCAAAAAGCATGTGCTCACCGCCAGGGGCATCAACACAAATGTGGTGAGGGGAATGCAGAGAAAATTGGTGATAATCCCTTGAAGGGTAAACTGATGAAACGTTGACATGGTATAGGGGGTTGTGGCGAAATCTGCTGCCATGGTTGAGATGCAGCATCCCAAACAATAGAAAAGAAAGCGCCTGAACCTGCCAGCTTCGCTTCCCTTAAAATCTTGAATTTTCTTCCCCAGCATTTCATAGCTGGCGATGAGCGAGACAACTGCAGCAAAGGAAAGTTGAAAACTTGGGCTAAATAAGGCTTCTGGCGTGATAAAGAGTACCACTGTGGCAGCAGTCGTCACCAATCGCATGGTTAGGGCAGGGCGGTCCAAAAGCACCGCAAGCATCACCATGCCTGTCATCATGAAAGACCGCTGGGCTGGGTAAGATGCGCCGGAAAGAATGAGATAAATCCCTGTTCCCACCAAAGAAAAACAAGCTGCCAGCTTATGCAGCGGGAAGCGAAGCGCGATGCTTGGGATAAGCCCAAGGGTGGTGTGAACCAGCAAAAAAAAGATTCCTGCTACGATGGAAAGGTGAAGGCCTGAGATGGCTAAAATATGGGCGATCCCTGAACCTGCAAAGGCTTGGCTCACCTCCGGTGGCACGCTGGCTTTATCCCCCGTTACCAAAGCCGCTGCCAGGGCACCGGTGGGGGATGGCATCTGCTCCAAAAACAAACGTGTAAGGGTGTGCCGGCTGTTATCGAGGCGTATACGCCAGGCGTCTTCAGGGGGGGAAACCAGCTTGGGCGGCGCTGTTGCAAAGCCTGTGGCAGAAAGCCCTTTGAAGAATGCTTGCATCCGAAACTCGTAAGCGTAGGGAGAAACCCCCCGGCGAAAGGGAGAGATCAAGGCTTTAAGGTGCAACCGCTGTCCTACCCACAGGGGGAATGGGGTTTTTTTAATAACCACACGGATCTGGGTCATGGTTTTAGCGGCTTTTGCCGCTGAAGCTGAACGGGCTTGTTGAATGTCTAAATTTCCCAGCACAATGCGATAAACAAGGCCTTGGGAAGTTGGCTGGAGGTGCTCAAGGGATTGGATTGTGCCCTCCAGGGTGACTTCCCCCAAATGCCTGTTCAGCATGGTTGGATTTTTGGAGAAGGTTTGGAGCTGACTGAGCCCAAACCCAAGGGTAAATGCAAAAAGGCCCACGGTTGCGCGCCGCCACCCAAGGGAAACAGACCACCCCAGGATCAAAGCCCCTATGCCAAGGGCCAAGCCCCCGCAGGCTAATACAACAGGCGGCTCCTCGTTCAAGGAAAAATAGGTAAAAATTCCAAGCCCGAGAACAACGGGAAACCATAAAATCCAGCGATCTTCTTCCTCTTCCCACAGCGCCAAAAAGCTTCGCCAAAAAAGCCATTTTTTAAAAAAAAGCTGAACCTCAAAGGTGGGGAACGGCTTTAAAAATTTTGGAAAAAGCATCACCTTTGTTAGTAAATTCCCTGACGAATCATTTTTTATGTTTTGCTGCTGCTGCTTTAAATGCCACAGTCATGGGCGCAATATAGCTTTGACAAACCGATAATTCAAGATTTTTTAAAATTTTGAAAAGGGAAGCAATTCTCAAAATTTTCTATTAAAAAGCGCCACGCGTATTTGACAAATCGATTTTTTCATTGTAACAATAGGCTAAAAAAAAGGGTTTGATTTCAATGTTATGTTCCAAAACCCTATAAAAATAATCAGGAGGATTTTTTCAGTGAAACAATCTCATTTAAAACCCAGCCGGCACTCGCTTTTCAGCTTCATAACCTCGGTTTTATTAACCAGCACCCTGGCCCTAACAGCTGCAGCTCACGCAGGACCGCAGAATTCTGAAGTAACAACTAAATGTATCCAAAAACCCCTGCCTGCAGGGGTTGATTGCGAAGGAATGCAACAGCGTCTGGCAAAAGCTGTGCCCTCGTTGCTGAAAACGCAAGAGGATGTGATTTATCAGCGCTTTTTGAAAGGTGTTTTAATATATCGTCCAGATCCTAACAGCGATGTGGGAAAGGTTGAATTTCGGATAGCAGATTTTGAGAATCCTTTGGAGGGAACCTTTGATTTTTCAAGGTGTGGAGATACATGGCAATATCTCAGCATCGCCACGGGGTATCGGAAAAAATCTGTTTTCCACAATAAAAACAAGGTTGAAATTCGGATTACCCCACGGTTTGTGATTGAAGCAAACCTTAGCTGCGATGCCAGCTATTTTAAGCCCATTATGAATGGCTGGAATGGGCGACAAGCTCCCGTAGGACTTATTTTCAACTGGGGAGGTTGGAATGGGTTGTTAGGTGAGCAACATTATGATTATCTCACAACCGAAAGCATGGATAAACTTTCAAATGGTGAAAATTTTTATAACAAATGGCTCAATGCTATACCAAAACCCTCAACTGTAATGCACAACGCATGGCGCCACACCCATGTCATGGAAAAAATTTCTCTTAAATTTCCAGCCAAGTAAGGTTACTTTTACGCAAAGCCCCAACTGTTACAGGTTTGAGCCTCGCGGGCCAGTCTCCCATAGAAAGAGGCTGGGCCCCGTGGGGGTTTTGCATGAGCAGAAGCAGTTTCGTTTCGCTACTTTAAGCTTTCTTTGATAAGCACCGTTGTTGAACCGCTGCCGCGATGGCTGGCGAAACAAAAGGGCTGATGTCTCCTCCCAGGCAAGCAATTTCTTTAATGACTCGAGAAGACACATATTGATAACGTTCAGACGCCATCAAAAAAACGGTTTCAATCCCTTGCTGAAGGCGCGCATTCAACCAAGCCATCTGAAATTCATATTCAAAATCTGTAAGGGCGCGCAGGCCGCGCACAATCACATCTGCCTGTTGCTCTTTTACAAAATGCACCAAAAGCCCTGCAAAAGGCTTCACCTGAACCCGTTTTTGGTCATGGGCGGGGAGGGTTTGTATTTCCTGCTCTAAGAAAGCTACACGTTCTTGTAGGGGAAAAAATGGCTGTTTTGGTATGTTTTCAGCCACCCCCACCACTAAGGTTTCAAACAGGTTTAAAGCGCGCTGGATAATGTCCAGATGTCCTTGGGTGACAGGGTCAAACGTGCCGGGGTATACACCTTTACGTTGCATTGTGGCTTTTCTCTTTGCACAATTGGAGCGGGGAAAGGGTGGGCTTCATAGCTCTTCTTTCACAACAGGCGTTCCATTAAGGGCATAGACGAGCTGCTCCAGCTTGCCGCGTACTTCCTTTAAGACGTAGGGGTCTTGGTGACGCGCCACCAAGCTGGTGCCAATCTTACCCTGGTGAAAAAAGGGGTAGCTGCCGATGGACACATGGGGATATTGCTTTTGAATGTCTTCCAGCTGTTGGGCCAAACGGCTTTCACCGATTAAACAAGAAACTGTTTCACTATGAAAAGAGGGCCCGTGCTGAATGCGGGGTAAGATGCCATCAAGCATGGCACGCATGATAGAGGGAACACCCGCCAAAACATACACATTTTCTACGCAAAAACCAGGAGCCCCCGAAGAAGGGTTCGCCACAGGGGTTGCGCCTTTGGGGAAAAAAGCCATCTTCAACCGGGAAGGGGTCACGTTTTCTTTTCCATAATGCGTTTCCAGCATGCTTTGGGCCTCAGGGTTTAAGAGCAGCTCACAGCCAAAGGCGTGGGCGATGGCTTCCGCCGTGATATCATCATGGGTGGGGCCAATACCTCCCGTAGTGAAGACATAATCATACGCTTCATGATATTCTTTGACGACTTTAGCAATTCTTGGAACGATATCTGGCACAAAGCGGGCCTCCACTAAACTGACCCCGTGATCCCCCAATTTTTGGGCGATATAAGGCAGATTAGCATCCGTTGTGCGACCTGATAAAATTTCATTCCCAATAATGATAACCGCTGCCGTTGGTGATTGCCCTGCTGCTCCCATATTTAACTGTGGATGTGCGTCCATGTTGCCTCCTCTTTTAAAGCACGCGTCTGGCTCCTCTTTTTAGAAAGCGTCTTGCTCTTTCGCGCCTATGAAAAATAGGTTTTTTCTCCCCTCAAATTTCTCTCATCATAAATTTTTTGAAAAGGAATAGCAACTTCAAAACCTGAAAGCACTATTTTCTGATTAGCCATCCTCAAAGGCTGAAATGTTTCCATTTTCAACCTTGCCATGGATTTTGGAGTCTGAAGATTTAAAAATTTTGCAAGGAACCGAGGATTTTGTTGAAAAAATCACATTGCCTTGGATATCGCTTCCTTTTAATAAATATACCCGCGGAGGCTTTTGGCCATGAAGGCGTTGAAGATGCAGGTCTCCTTGAATATCGCACCCAGATAAAATAATCTTAGACCCCTTCACAGTTATTTTATTGTAAAAAGAAGAATTTTTCCCTCCCAGATCCCCTGAAACTGTTGTGACGCCAGAAATTTTTGTGTTCT
>JBOFRK010000210.1:0-1264 GCA_051650945.1 Alphaproteobacteria bacterium | reverse complement strand
TTCTTCGTACGACGGGGCGCTGCTCCCCCGCTCCCACAGCCAGGATACAAGCTTGAGGGGGGTTTAAAATGGCTGAAAATGATTGCACGCCATACATCCCCATATTGGATAGGGTAAAGGTGCCGCCTTGAAATTCTTCAGGCTTCAGCTTCCCTTCTCTCGCCCGCGATGCCAGGATTTTCATCTCTTGGGAGAGCTGCAAGATACCCTTTGAAGCAGCATCTCGGATGACGGGCGTAATCAGGCCCCCTTCAATGGAGACCGCCACGGCAACATCCACTTGATCATAAAAATGAATGGCATCTTCTGCCCAAGCAGCGTTCGCCTCCGGTAGCTGCTTTAACGTCAAAGCACAGGCCCGAATTAAAATATCATTCACGGAGATTTTAACGCCTTGGGTTTCCGTTTGGGAATTGAGGTTTTTGCGCGCCTCCAACAGCGCGTCCACCTCACAATCAACTGAAACGTAAAAATGAGGAATTAATTGTTTAGACTCCGTCAAGCGTTTGGCCACCACCCGGCGTACCATGCTGATGGGCTGGGTGCTAGCTGCAGGTTCAAACCCTGAGAAAAAACCCCCTGCTGGAAGTTTCGCAAAAGATTGCACTCTGCCTCTTCCCCCTGCTGCTAACACTTTTTCCACATCTTGCTTCACAACGCGCCCATAGGGGCCTGATCCTTGGAGTGTTTCCAGCGGAAGGTTATTTTGGAACGCGATACGCTTGGCCAGAGGCGACGCTTTGACGCGGTCAGATGACGCGCTTTGGGCTGAAGTAATGTTAACAGAAACTGTTTTGAGAGGAACCACTTTTTCTTGGGGCTTTTCTGGTTTGAGCGCCGGCGCTGATTGGGCTCCTCCCGGGGTATTTTCCGGCGTAAATCCGGCGAGGGCAGACGCATCTTCTCCTTCTTCTAAAATCACGCCAATGGGGGCATTCACTGCCACATCGTTTGTGCCTTGGGCTATCAGGATTTTTCCCAAAATACCCTCATCTACCGCTTCGATTTCCATGGTGGCTTTATCGGTTTCAATTTCCGCCAGCACTTGACCAGCTTTGATAGGGTCACCTTCTCGCTTGTGCCATTTCACCAAATTTCCCTTGGTCATGGTGGGGGAGAGGGCTGGCATCAAGATAGAAATGGGCATGGGGCTTCCTATGTTATAATTATAAACGCATTATAAAAGACACTACTGTCGATAACACACCTTGCGGACTGCCTCAAGGATATTTTCTATTTGGGGCAAGGCAAGACGCTCCAGGTT
>JBOFRK010000209.1:0-1677 GCA_051650945.1 Alphaproteobacteria bacterium | reverse complement strand
CGCTTGAATTGTCCCGCTTGTTTAATCCACTGGTGTAGATCAGCGCCTGCAAGCTGAGCCCCAGATGCGAGGGTCAGGCGCAACCCTTCAAGACCTGCCTGAATCAAAAAATCTTCCAAGGCCCCTTCATTTTTCAGATAAATGATAGAGGAACCCCGCTTCACGCCATAAAGGGGAGGCTGAGCGATGTAGAGGTAGCCTCGCTCAATGAGGGGGCGCATATGCCGAAAGAAAAACGTGAGAAGCAGGGTGCGGATATGGCTTCCGTCCACATCGGCGTCTGTCATCAAAATAATCTTATGATAGCGGACCTTGTCTGGGTCAAAATCATCCGGCCCAATCCCTGTTCCCAGGGCTGAGATGAGGGTGCCAATTTCAGCGGAGCTCAGCATTTTATCAAACCGGGCACGCTCTACGTTCAAAACCTTTCCCCGGAGCGGTAAAATAGCTTGGAACATGCGATTACGGCCTTGTTTCGCTGTTCCGCCTGCGCTGTCTCCCTCGACAATAAAAATTTCACTGGCTGCGGGCGCTTTTTCTGTGCAATCCGCTAACTTTCCAGGCAGGGAGGCAATGTCAAGGGCGCTCTTGCGTCGGGTTAGCTCTCGGGCTTTTCTGGCTGCTTCCCTTGCGTGGGCGGCTTCCATCACCCTGGAAACGATCTTTTTGCCTTCCTGGGGGTGTTCCTCAAGCCATTGTTCCAAGCGCTCTGTTACAATACCTTCTACCACCGGTCGGACCTCAGAAGAGACCAGCTTGTCTTTGGTTTGGGAAGAGAATTTAGGGTCCGGCACTTTCACCGATAAGACGCAGGTAAGCCCTTCACGAATATCATCCCCCGTCAAAGCAATCTTATCTTTCTTAACGGTGGGGAGCGTGCTGGCATAGGCGTTGATCACCCGTGTTAAGCCTGCGCGAAACCCTGCCAGGTGCGTGCCGCCATCCCGCTGGGGAATGTTGTTGGTAAAACACAGCATGGTTTCGTGGTAGCTATCTGTCCACTCCATGGCAACGTCTACGGTCATACCATCTTTTGCGCCACCCATGGCGATAGGTGGGTGATGGAGAGGAGATTTGCTGCGATCTAGGTATCGGACAAACGATTCGATTCCTCCTTCGTAGTTCATCACCACCTCATGGGGTTCTACCCCGCGTTCATCCCGAAGCACAAGGGTTACCTTGGGGTTCAAAAACGCGAGCTCTCGCAAACGGTGCTCAAGGGTTGAAAAAACGAACTGAATTTGAGAAAAAGTCTCTTCAGATGGTTTAAACCGAATTTCCGTTCCTGTTTGGCCATCTGGGGCCGCGCCTTGCTGAGCCAATGGTTCTACCGCATTACCATGCACAAAGCGCATAAAGTGGATTTTTCCATTGCGCCAAATCTTAAGCTCTAAAAAAGAAGAGAGGGCATTGACAACCGAAACACCAACCCCGTGCAGTCCCCCTGAAACTTTGTAAGAATTTTGGTCAAATTTTCCACCCGCGTGGAGCTGGGTCATGATCACTTCGGCAGCAGAAATACCTTCTTCAGCGTGGATATCTGTTGGGATGCCACGTCCGTTATCGCGAATGGTTACAGAGCCATCCCCGTTGAGGCAAACCCACACACGGTTACAGTGCCCCGCAAGGGATTCGTCAATGGCGTTGTCCACAACCTCATAAACCATGTGGTGAAGG
>JBOFRK010000208.1:0-3440 GCA_051650945.1 Alphaproteobacteria bacterium | reverse complement strand
TGGGGTTAAAGCGATCTTGGGTATACCACAGGGCGTCCGCAAGAATTAAGCGCCCCTCCGCATCGGTGTTCAACACTTCAATGGTTTGCCCAGACATGGAAGTGACAATGTCTCCCGGACGTTGGGCCGTTCCAGAAGGCATGTTCTCAACCAGGGCAACCACTCCTACGGCATTCACCTTTGCTTTGCGACGTGCCAGGGCTTGCATCAGGCCAATCACCACTGCGGCCCCTGCCATATCCCCCTTCATATCTTCCATATTGTTGGCAGGCTTTAAGGAGATACCGCCTGTGTCAAAGGTGACGCCTTTGCCCACAAACGCAAGGGGAGCTTCTGTTGCGTTATTCGCGCCCTGCCATTTCATCACAACCAAGTATGGTTCTTGCGCGCTTCCCTGGGCAACACCCAAAAGGGCCCCCATGCCAAGCTTTTTCATGGCCTGCTGATCTAAGCGTTCCACCTCAACACCCCATGTTTTGAGAGTTTCAGCTTCCTTCGCAAGGGTGTCCGGATAAATGACATTGCCTGGTTCTGAGATGAGACGCCTGGAAAAATGGGTGCTTTCTGCCAAAATCTTGAAAGCTCCAAACCGCTCCGCCGCTTTTTTAGGGTCTGAGACGTAAAACACCAGCTCTTTCAGGCGGCTTTTTTCCTCAGGTTTTTGCTGAGTTTTGTAAGTGTCAAAGCGCCAAGCCCGCAATTGCGCTCCAAACGCAATGGCCAAAATAGTTTTTAAATCTAAATCTTCTAAAACAACAGATGCTTGGGTGTGCGGCAGGCGTTGAAGCGTCGCCGTAAGGGTGCCACCTACCTCGTAAGCCGTCACCTCGGTCAGGTCTTTTTTCTCACCTAGGCCCACCAGCAAAAGCTGATCCAAAGCAAGGGGCGCAGGCGCCAGCAGGCTTAAAATTTCTTTTGGCTTCCCCTTGAAAAAACTTTGCTCAAAAGCTTTTTGAAACGTTATCGCAGAGCGAGCTTCCAGCGCTTTCCCAAAAGGAGTTAGCTGATTTTCTTCAAAAACACCTGTTGCAACGACGCCGCTTTCTGGGACACCTTCTTGAAAAGAAATGGTTAGCATTAAAAAAGTCCTCCTGAGTCAATTCTATTTTTTCGTCATTTCAAGCCTAGGTAAGCAGAATTCTAGCAGATTTGTCAACCGGCTCTCATCTGCGATTCTTTTTCATGGAGGGGCGGTGGGGTTTTTCATAAATTCTCCCCTCTCGCGTGAAAGGACAAGAAGCTAGGTTTCATACAAAGATTTTACTTTTTAAAAATGGACAAGATGTAGTATTATAGAAGGTGTTGGGGGCGTGCTTTTGCGAGGCGCTTTCCCAAGGTTAAAGGGCTTCCGGCCGAAAGCGGCGGGGGCTGTTCATATTGCTCAAAATGGAGGGTATGTTGTTATGCGTCATAAATTTGATTTTTCGCCTTTATTTCGTTCGAGTGTTGGGTTTGATAGAATGGCTCGTCTGTTCGATTCAGCCATGGCTTTCGATGAAGGAACATTGGCTTATCCACCCTATAACATTGAAAAATTTAGTGATGAGTCTTACCGTATTACCATGGCGGTGGCGGGGTTTCGTCTTGAAGATCTTTCAATCAGCACCCATGAAAGCATGTTAATTGTGGCGGGTGTTTCCAGACCAGACCCGGAAGGGGTCACCTATATCCATCGGGGGATTGCAGGTCGCGCCTTTGAGCGGCGGTTTCAGCTTGCTGATTCCGTTAAGGTTCTTGATGCGCAGCTTGAAGATGGCTTGCTCCACATTGACCTTAAACGTGAAATTCCAGAGATGTTAAAACCTCGCTCCATTGAGATCAAAGGTCAAAAAAAGGCCCAGGTTCAACGTATCTCAGAAGTTTCTTAAAAATCTAGGGGAATTTCGAGGGGAGGGGGAAAATTTGTGCCTCCTCCCCCTTGTATGCAGCTTCCACTCGCGGTATCCTCAGTGGGCAAGTTATGTCTGTTGGAAAGCTGAAGGCCATGGAAACCTATCAATCTGATTTTTTGAGAGAAGTAACCCGCCGAGGGTTTATCTATCAAGGGACTGATCTGGGTGGCCTTGATCAAAAGTTGCGTGAGGGATGTGTGGTGGCCTATGCAGGGTTTGACGCAACAGCGCCAAGCCTTCATGTGGGGCATTTGTTGCCGATCATGCTCTTCAAGTGGTTCCAGCAAACGGGGCATAAACCCTTGGTTTTGCTGGGGGGGGCGACCACGAAAGTGGGGGATCCAACAGGGAAAGATTCAGCCCGCCAGCTGCTTTCAGAGGAGACGATCGCCGAAAATATGGCTTCCCTGGGGCGGGTATTTGAGCGATTTCTCACCTTTGGAAATGGCCAGACCGATGCCAAGCTTCTCAACAATTCTGATTGGTTAGAAAAGCTCAGTTACATTGACTTTTTGCGGGATGTGGGAACCCATTTCACCGTTAATCGGATGCTGGCTTTTGAAAGCGTGAAATTGCGTCTGGAGCGGGAGCAACCCCTCAGCTTTATTGAATTCAACTATATGCTGCTGCAGTCTTACGATTTTTTCCATTTGGCTGAAACCCATCAGTGCACCTTGCAATTGGGGGGCTCTGATCAATGGGGAAACATCGTTAGTGGAGTTGATTTTACCCGGCGGCGCTTGTCTAAGGAAGTTTTTGGCCTGACTTGCCCGTTGATGACCACAGCAGATGGCTCAAAGATGGGGAAAACGGCCCAGGGAAAGGCCATTTGGCTGAACGCAGATCAGTGCCTCCCTCGTGATTATTGGCAGTTTTGGCGGAACACCCATGACCAAGATGTGGGGCGCTTTCTTAAATTATTCACCTTCCTTCCCATGGATGAGATTGAAAGGCTTGAAAAGCTTCAAGGCCAAGAGATCAATGAGGCTAAAGAAATCTTAGCAGATGAGGTGACCAGCATTTTACATGGGCCAGAGGTTTTGCCTGAAATTCACGCGTGGGTGAAGCAGGCGTTTTCAATTCGCCTAGACGGCATTCAAAATGAGGCTCGTTTTGGAATTCCTGATGTAAAGACTACCCCTGTTTATGCCCATGAGCTTTCGTTGATCACGTGTTTGGAAAAAGCGGGCCTCATTGCATCAAAAGGCGAAGCGCGGCGGTTGATCCGCGCTGGTGGCGCGCGCGTTCAAGACCAACCCATTTCAGATGAGCTGTTTCAATTGACCCCGCAGCATTTTGCGAGCGGTCCTGTAAAGCTTTCGTCTGGGCGCAAGCGTCATGTCTTTTTAGAGTTGATAAACGGTAGCGAGGAGCCTTCTTCCTGATGTCTTCCCGCGGCAGGGTGGGGCTTCAGATAGACCCGCCCGAGACTTTTCATTTCAAAACAGACACGACCTTTTTGTTAGCCCTTGAAGCCCAACGGCGGGGTTATAGCTTGTGCTACTACACGCCAGAAAACCTGACGTGGCAGGAGGGGCGCCTTTCAGC